>JALZGN010000057.1 GCA_030861005.1 Actinomycetota bacterium | reverse complement strand
GAGCGAGGGCGAGCGCTCGCCCGGCGAGTTCTCGGTTGGCGCACAGCGCGGAGAGCTCCAGTCGCGCTCGGAAGTGGAGCGGCTGCGCGCGGAGTGCGAACGGCTCCGGCGACTGCATGCCGCGCTCGTTGAGGAGCGCAGGCGCGAGCGGGAGCGAGCCGTCGCGGACGTACGAGAGCTTCAGGGCGCTCTCGGTGCAGCCGTCGGCCGGGTCGCCGCCCGCGAGCGCGAGGTTGTGAGGGAGCGGGCCGCGCTTGCGGAGACGGCCACCGCACTCGCCCTCCGGCGCCGACGCCTGATTCTCCTCCGAACCGGGCGGAAAGATCGGGCAGCCGATGCCGCGGCCGCGCTCGCCTCTCGCGAGGAGACGGCTCGCGGCCAGGAGGCGAACCTGCGCGAGCGGGAGACTGCTCTCTCCGGCCGCGAAGGCGCGCTGGTCGAGCGTCAGCACGCGCTCGCCGATCGCGAAGAGATCGTCCGCGCGAACGAGCAAGCGCTGGTCGGGCGCGAGCAGGCGCTGGCGCAGCGCGAGCAGGCGCTCGCTCGTCGGGAAGCCCTTCTCGACGAGCGACTGGGACGCGAGCTCGCCGTCGCCGCGCCCGGCCGCCCCTACGACCTCTTCTCGCTGGACACGCTTGTGCACGAGCGATCACACGAGTTCCCGGAGCGGCTCGAGGAATGGCAGGCGTACCTCTTCCACCTGAGGGTGTTCGCGGATGAGCGCGGCCTCCTCCCGACGTCCTTCGACGGTCTCGTTGCCGAGGTCTTTGCCGATCTGCTGGCCGCCCCCGCGGAGGAACGTCCTACGGCGCCTCGCCCGGCGAGCCCGTGAGGTAAGCACCCGCCATCGGGCGATTTCGCGGGCGCGCGTCGTCTGCGCTGGCAGACGGTACCGTCGAGACCGAACTCGTGGGTCGCAAGGCGGGCGCGATGCAGTTGCGCGGGCGCGGCGGCCCGTTGGTCGGTCTTCGTCTGTGCCGATCCCAGTCGCGCACTTCTCCTCGAGAAGGATCAGCGCGCTCACCACGGGTCGGTCATTTGGCCGTTCCCCGCCGATGGTGTAAGGTCGCGCCTCACTCGTCGCGCTTCGGATACTGCGGCGTCAGCATCCACGCGATCACACGAGGAGAACTTCGACCTGCGGTTACGGAGTAGACATCAGCGTGGCTTTGGTCTCGGTGTCCCGCCGCGACACCGGCCCGCTCCTGCGGTCCTCGGCCTTGTCTTGCTCGTCGGGCTCGCGCTTGCCGGACTCGCCGGGGCGTTCGCTTTTGGGGCCGCCGCCGCCGACGAACCGCCGACCGTGGTCAAGCGTCCCGTCGTCTCGGGCACGCCCGTGGACGGAAGCACGTTGACGACGACGACCGGCGAGTGGACTGGGACGGAGCCAATCTCCTACGCCTACCAGTGGCGCCGCTGCGACCTCGACGGGTTGAACTGCGTCTCGATCGAGGGAGCGACCTCCGCCTCGTACACGCTCGTCGCCGCCGACCTCGGCTTCACTCTGCGCGCACGAGTGATCGCGAGCAACGTCGCCGGGAAGTCGTACCGAGGCTCGCTCCCGACCGCGGTCGTCGAGGCGGCGCTGCCGCTTCCGGGCGGCGCTCCCTGCGGGACGGCGACCGCCCCGCCGACGGGCGGCTGGGAGCACGTCGTCTGGATCGTGTTCGAGAACAAGGGCTACGACGACGTGATCGGCTCGGCTAACGCGCCCTACCTCAACTCGCTCGCGAGCGAGTGCGGTCTCGCCACGAACTTCTACGCGGAGGCGCACCCGAGCCTCCCCAACTACATCGCGATGACTTCCGGCTCGACGCAGGGGGTCACGGACAACGGAGACCCCGCATCCCATCCGCTCGATGTCCCGAGCATCTTCTCGCAACTCGGTACCGGCGGGTGGAGGAGTCTCGAGGAGTCGATGCCTTCGAACTGCTACCTCACCAACTCGAGTCTCTACGCCGTCCGCCACAACCCCGCCGCCTACTACACGAACGTGCGTACCGACTGTGCGAGCTACGACGTTCCGCTCACGGGGCCGCCCGACCTGTCCGCACGTTTCACGTTCGTAACGCCCAACCTCTGCAACGACATGCATTCGTGCTCGACCCAAGACGACATCGCAACGGAGACCAAGACCGGCGACACCTGGCTCTCGACGTTTCTGCCCCAGGTGCTCGCGAGCCCCGAGTACACGGCTGGGACGACGGCCATCTTCATCACCTGGGACGAGGACGACTACAGCAGCGTCGACAGCCAGCACATCCCGACCCTCGTCGTCGCGCCCTCGACCCCGGCCGGCGCCGCGTCGGCGACGCGCTTCGACCACTACTCGCTGCTGCGCACGACCGAGGAGATGCTCGGGCTCACGACGTACCTCGGCCGAGCGGCAGACGCGACGAGCATGCGGGGCGAGTTCGGGTTGTAATCGTCCTCGGGTGCGAGCGCGGAATCGCCGCGGTCGTTTCGTCCCGGCTGGCGAGAGGGAGGCGAGTTGGCGGCGCGGAGGGAGGAAGGAGAGAGACCTACGCGCCCGCGCTCGTGTAGAGCGGGCTCTCTACCACGCCGCGCTCGTACGCGTAGTGGATCGCCTCCGTCCGACTGGATACTCGGAGCTTGCGATAGATGTTCGAGAGGTGGAACTTCACCGTCTGCTCGGTGATCCAGAACTCCTTGGCGACCCGTTGATTCGAGAGCCCACGCGCGACGGCCTTCAGGATGTCGAGCTCGCGCTCGGTCAGACCGGCTGACGAGGCGACTTCCGCCTCGTTCGGAGCAGACGGGTCGACCGGGCTGAAGAAGGTTCCTTCCATCGCCTGCCGTACCGCCGACGCGAGGTCGACGGGGTTGATGCTCTTCACGATGTATCCGTTGGCGCCGCGGTTGAAGGCAGCCTGGACGTGGTCGGCGTCTCTGTAGGCGGAAAGCACGACGATCTTCACGTCGAGGCCCTGCTTCTTGATCTGATCGATGCAAGCGAGGCCGTCCATCTGCGGCATTCGCATGTCGAGGAGGAGCACGTCCGGATTGGTACGCCGGACGAGCGGGACGACCTGGCTTCCGTTCGTCGCCTCGCCAACGATCTCGATGTCGTCCGCGTTCTCGAGGGCGCGTCGTATCCCGTCGAGGATGAGCCGGTGATCGTCGGCGATCAGAACCTTCATCGCGTCTCTACCTCCGTATCTTCGTCGCCCCGGGCGCCGTTCGATCAACGCTTTTTCAATCCCGGCCCAGCGTGCCGCTGCGGGCGCTCGCCGTCCATGGGCCGTCTGGATCATCGGGCGTTGAACGCTCTCAACGGTCGGGGGCGCATCGTTGGGAAAGGTCAACGCGCGATGATCCGGGCGGCCTATTGCCGGAGGATCCGCCGCGGCGCACGATCGGGACTGCGGCAGCAGTTTGCTGCCCGAAACTGCGGAGGAGCGTTGTCTGCGTCGACGCTGGTAAAAGCACGGACGATGGGCGAGCGAGCGCTCGTGGAATCACGTCGAGCTCGCGGACGCGACCACGACGTGAGCGCGCTCGCCCCCGTCGTCCCGGGGGCGCCAGAGCGCGACGAAGGTCGCGGCTCCCGCTCGACCGCGATCCCGTCCTCCGATTCGTCCGGTAGCGAGTTCCTGAGCGCCGTGACGCTCGCCGCCGATCTCGTCCGTGGGCACGTGCTCGAGCCGGAGCGGTTGCAGGAAGTCGTCGAGCGGACGGTCGCGGAAGCAGCCGCGATCGCCGGTGCGAACGTGGAGGTCGTCCGACGTGCGATCTGCCTTCTCGCCCTCCGAGATCCCCGCCTCAACGATCTTCCGCCGGCGCTCGCGGCCGAGGCGGTGCTTCGGATCCTCGCCAACCTTGCTCCCGTGCGCGCGACCTCGCTCTGGGCCTTGGACGACGGTCGGGAAGCCGGGCGTCTCGCGGGCATCGGGGACGACGGGATCGAGGAGCCGTTGCGAGCGGCCGCCGAGGAACTTCTCGCTGGGCGGACGCCGCGTCTCGGGGCGTCGGGCGCGCTTGTCGCCATCCCGGTGGTCAGAGGCGGGCGAACGGCGGCCGCGCTCGTCGCTCTCGCCGAACGAGGCGAGCACGCTCGCGTCCGATCGCTCGTCGAGGAGGCGGCCGCCGCGCTCGCGGTCGTCCTCGAGCGGGACCGCCTCCTTACGCGAGGAGCGGCGCGCGAGCGGCGGCTCAGCGAGACGGGCGAGCGCCGTCTGGCGCGGCTCGCGCTCGACATCCACGACGGCCCGCTGCAGGATCTGATCGCCCTCGGCGCCGAAGTCTCGGAGCTCCGCGCGCAACTTCCCGCTCTCGTCGATGACGAAGTCGAGAGCCGGATCGCGGTCGGGCGCGTGGACGACGTGCTCGCGCGGCTCGCTTCGCTCGAATCGGAGCTTCGGAACGTGTCCGCCTCGCTCGAACCCGCCGGCATCGGGCGTCGGCCCCTCCCGGAGTCACTCCCGAGGCAGCTCGCCGCAATCGAGACCCGACACGGCGTTCGCACGACGCTCGAGATACGCGGTGACGTGGGCGAAACGACGCCGTCCCAGCGGATCGCGCTGGCGCGAATCGTCGGGGAGGCGTCGGCGAACGCGGTCGACCACGGTCTCGCCCGGGCCGTCGACGTCCGCGTCGAGGGCGGACGCGAGGGGATTCACGTCGAGATAACGGACGACGGTCGTGGTTTCGACGTAGCGACCGAGCTTGCGTCGGCGGCGAGCCGGGGCCGCCTCGGCGTCGTCGGGATGAGCGAGCGGGTTCGCCTCCTCGGCGGGTCCTTCGACGTCGAGAGTCGACCGGGGGGGCCGACCATCATCACCGTCCGCCTCCCGTGGTGGCGACCGCTGTCGCTCGATTCGGCCCCACACTCGGTCCCGGTGAGCGCGTAGCCGCCTCGGTATCCGTCGAGGACGTCGCGGCGGCGAAAAGCGCACCGCAGGATTGCGATTCGGGCAGCGTCTCACCCTTTGACGCACTAGCAATTCGTTTCGCCTCTGCTACGACGAGAGCAGGTGGATCTGCGGCCTCTCCATCTAGCTTTGTCCTCGTTTGCCTGCGCCACCGCCCTGACGGTGCCGCCGGTCTTCGCGGCTGTCTCCGTCCGCGGCGACGACGCCGCCGCTCACGTAGCGGTGACGGTAGGCGCGGCGCTCGTCGCCGGGGTCGCGGCTGCGGTGGTCACTGCCCTCTTCTGGCAACGCGGCGAGATCGCCGACCTCTTGCTCGCCGGCGCCCTGGCCGCGTTCGCGATGGCGACTCTCGCGTTCGACGCCGTTCCGACGCTCGTCGGCGGCGCGCGCACCGCCTTCGGCGCGTGGACCCTGCTCCTTGCCCGCCTCCTGATCGCCGGCCTTCTCGCCGCGTCCGCGGTTGCCCCTGCGCGGATCGTCCGACTCCGTGGCGCGGCCGTTTGGAAGGGCGCGACGCTCCTCGCCCTCTCGCTCGGCGTTCTGGCAGCGGTCGTCGGATTCGCCGCCGACGGCGCGCCGACTGCATTCGCACCGCTCGTCTCGCCTGCGGGTCTCACGCCGTCAGCCCTCGAGGTGGCCACGATCGTCTTGTTCCTCGTCGCTTCCGTCGGATTTGCCGTGAAAGGAGCGCGTGGGTCGACGGCTTGGGCCGCCTCTCTCGTGCCGGGCGTCGCCCTCTGCGCCTTCGTGCTCGCCGGCGGTCGCTCGCTTCCGTCGCTCTCCACGGGCGAGATGCTCAGCGGAGCCTTCTCGATCGCCGTCCTCGTCGGCGCCGCTCGTGCCCTCGTCGCTTGCGAGCGCGATCGCGTTCGCGCCGCCGTGCTCGAGGAGCGGCGCCGCGTCGCGCGCGACCTCCACGACGGACTGGCGCACGAGCTGGCGTTCCTCGTGACCCAGGCGCAGCTCGTCGCAAGAGCGCGGCCGGGCACGGCCGGGATCGGCGACCTCGAGGCGACCGCGCAGAGGGCGCTCGACGAGGCGCGGCTCGCGATCGCGGCGATGACGCGAAAGACGGACGAGACGCTTGACAGCGCCGTTGCCGCCGCCGCCGAGGAGATCGCTCAGCGCGCCGGCGTCGACGTTCGGCTCGAGCTCGACCGCGGCGTCGACGTGTCCGCCGACGTTCGCGACGCGATGGTTCGCATCGTTCGCGAGGCGGTCGCGAACGCGATCAGACACGGCGCGGCGAAAGAGCTCACCGTCGTTCTCTCGCGGGCGGACGGCATTCGCCTCGAGGTGATCGACGACGGGCGCGGTTTCGATCCGGGTCGCGCGTCGACAGGCGGTCGCGGGTTCGGGCTCGTAAGCATGTCGGAGCGGGCCCGCGCTCTCGGCGGGGCCTTCCGGGTTACGTCTGAGCCGGGAGCCGGCACTCGCATCGAGGTGGAGGTCGCATGAGAGACGCGATCCGCGTCCTCATCGCCGACGACCACGTCGCCACTCGTGCCGGCGTCCGCTCGGTCCTCGAGCCGCGCGGCTTCGAGATCGTCGCCGAGGTCTCCGACGCAAGAGCGGCGGTCGACGAGGCCCGCCGCACGAAGCCCGACCTGTGCCTGATCGACGTCCACATGCCGGGCAACGGCATCTCGGCGATCGGGGAGATCGCCTCCGAGGTTCCCGGCACGGCGATCGTCGCGTTGACCGTCTCGCGAAACGACGACGACCTCTTCGACTCGATTCGCGCCGGCGCATCGGGCTACCTGCTCAAGGACACGAGCCCGGAGCGGCTCCCGTTCGCGCTTCGGGACGTCCTCGCGGGGGAGGCGGCGATGCCGCGCGCGCTCGTCGCCCGTCTCGTGGACGAATTCCGCGAGCGAGGTCGGTATCGCCGGATCCGCGTGATCGGGTCGCGCGGCCCGATGCTCACGAGCCGCGAGTGGCAGGTCCTCGAGTTGCTCGAGGAAGGGCTCACGACGAAGGAGATCGCGGCGCGCCTCTTCCTCTCGCAGGCAACCGTCCGAAGCCACGTTGCGGCAATCCTGCGCAAGCTGGGCGTCACCGATCGCGCGGCGGCGGTGGGGCTTCTCCGCGCGCAGGTCACCTAGCCCATCATCGCGAGCCCGAGGCATCGCGGGGCTCGGCCAACCGAGCGCCGCTAGCCGAGAAAGAGCGCCAGGATGCCGCCTCCCGCAAGGAAGGGGCCCAGTGGAATGACTGCGCCCCGGGCGGCTGCTCCTCGCCGAACCACGAGCCAGAGCGCGACCGGGAAGACGAGGAGGAAGCCGAGTACGAGCGCTGCGACGACGTTCCAGCCGAGTGCGGCGCCGAGGAGGAGGCCGAGCTTGACGTCGCCCATCCCGATCGCCCCCGGCGACGCGAGCGAGGGCAGGAGCAGCACGAGCGACGCGGCCAGGGCGGCGACGATCGACTCCGCTCCCTGCCGCGGATCCAGGGCGAGCTCGGCGGCGAGGACGAGGAGAGCGGCGGGCAGCACGATCCGATTCGGGAGGATCCGGCGCTCGAGGTCGATGCGCGAGAGAACGACGAGGACGCAGACGAAGAACGCGCCGACGACGCCGTGTCCACTGATTCCGAGCCGAGCGAGTGCGAGGGCGGCGAGCGTCGCCGCGACGAACGCGGCGACGGCGTCGGCGGGCGCGAACCTCGCCGCGCGAGCTGCTTCGCCGCCCGCGAAACCGACGCTCATCGTCTCTCAGCTCGCCACGGAGGCGGGCGAGACGAGCGCGAGTTGGTCTCCCGGCACGACGTGGCGCCGCACGCGCTCGCCCGCGGCGAGCTCGAGGACGGCGCGCGCGCTCCGTCGCGCCGCCGCCCGCCACGGCTGCAGCTCGTCCACCACGTCGACGACGACGAGGTCGCAGTCGAGGAAGACGATGTCGAGCGGGAACCGCATGAAGGACGTGTGGACGGCGGGAGTCGGGCGAAGAAGCAGGCCTTCGCCGGCCGGCAGGGATGACCGCCCAAGGAGTCCCCTCAGCCGCCGAAGCGACGTGTCCGCGACCTCGCAGCGTTCGCAGACGACGGTGCCGCGTCGAGGATCGACGACGCTCGCTACGGTGCCCACGCTAGTACCCGACGTGGATGTGGTCGTAGTGGTCGGCGAGCGCGAATGAAGCGGCGCCGAGCCCGAGGAGCGAGATGACCTGCTGGGGAGCGAGCTCGGGCGGGAGCAGGAGGATGTTGCGGACGGCGCGCTCGGTCAGGCCGTTCGGCCCCTGGTGTCCGGCGATCGGGACGCCGCCGAGGGCGGAAACGTCGACCGCCAAGCCATACACGTGGGCCGATACGACTCCCGGCCTCGCGAAGAGCCGGTGGCCCGAGACGAGACTGGAGACGGCGACGCTGCCATGCGCGAAGCGGAGGTACCGCAGGAGCACGAGGACGCGGACGTCTACGCGCCCGGCCTCGACGTCCGCTCGCCCTGCGCTGTAGATCTCGATTTTCCTATCCGCGAGAACGCTCCGGATGAGGCTCCGCTTCGACGCGTGGAGACCCACGACCATTGCGCGAAGGCCGATCGCGCGATGCAGACGCGCGAGAGCGGCGACCCGATCGGCAAACGCCGTGCGCCCCGAGTAGGCGAACGCGACGCTCCACGACCGGCGCGTATTTCGTGCGTCGATGACGCTCCGAGTTCGGCGCGCGAGGCGCGTAAGCTCGGCCGGTCCCGCGGGCGTGCTCCCCTTCCGGCCTTCGGCGCGCAGGATCGCGAGAAGGAGCCCCCAGCGCACGCTCGCTCGACGCGACACGGCCCGCAGCTCGCGCGCGAACGCCGGCGAGAGTCGGTTCATGCGGGGGATCGGGTCGGCCAGGTCGCGATGCAGCCAGACGACGTCACGCGACCGCCCGGCCTCCGGGTCGAGCGCGGTCGGAGCGCCTTCGGGCCTCCGCTCGTCGACGAGAGGGGTGACCGGCCGGTGGTGCCGGCGGCGCTTTCCGCCGGATGAGGACTTCGAAGCCGGAGCGCTCTCGCCGGGCGACGCGACGGCCGGTGCGGACGAGGGCGCGCCATCTGCCCCGGCGACGGGAGCAGGGGGCGTATCGGCGCCGGCCGGGTCGCCGGGCTCGACCGATCCCGTGGACTCGCCAGGCTCCGCAGGCTCTCCCGGCTCGGCCGGCGCGGTGGGTTCGTCAGGGTCCGCCGGCGGCGCCGGATCGACGGGCGGCGGGGGCGGGGCGGGAGGTTCCTCGGGCGACTGCGAGTCGGCGGGGGGCTGCGGTTCCACCGGCGGGGGAGCCGGCACCGTCTCGTCCGTGCTCGCCACCTCGCCGCTGGCCGGATTCTCGGGGCAGGGGCTCGCCGCGTAGGATCCCTCGTCCGGGGGCGGAATCGATGCGCCTCCGCACGCTGGAACATCGCCGACGTACGTGCCGACCGCGTTCCCACCGACGGCGGCGAGCGCGGCGCCGGCGAAGAAGAGCGTCGCGAAGACGAACGCGCTCGCGAACCGCCGGGGTCGAAGGCGCCTCGTAAGCGGGCTCTTCTCGTCGCGCTTCGCGCCCTCGTCTTCCTCGGCGGCGCGTCCGCGGTCGGGCGCCTGCTCGCTCTCGGCCACCCGTTCCCGCCGGGGCAAGAAGCACGGATTCCCGGAGCGGACGTCGCGCTCGCCCGCCCAGCTCACGAAGCGAATGACCACGACGACAGCGGAGAGCAGGGAGACGAGAGCGGCCGTGACCGTGAGGCGCCCGCGCCCCTTCTTGGGAGCACGGGACGCCGCTCGGTCTCGCGTGGGCCTCGTCTGCCGCGTCATTTCATCCGTCTCCGCTTTCCTGATCGGCGCGCGATTCCGCGCCTGCCGATGTAGCGACTATGGCGTGCTGCGGCATCCGCTCGCGCCGCACGAACGTACGGCTCCGCCTACCCCTTCAGGTCGTCCGACCGGTCGAGCGAGGGCGCACGTGCCGCACCGAGCGCGCCGACGACGAGGGCTGCGAGCGAGTGCTGTCGCCATCGTCTCGAGCGCTAATGTCGCTCGCGATCGTGTCGAGCTCGGCCCCGTCGAACGCTCGCGCGAGCGCCGAACTACGGCTGCTCGTCGACGAGCTCACGGCGCGGCTTGCGTCGCGGGCGGACGCCGCAACGCGCGCATGGTGGGAGCGGTACTTGCGCGGCGCGGTCCCGTTTCGCGGCGTCCCGATGGCCGGCGTCCGTAAGGTCGTCCACGAAATCCGGCGCGATCGCGGCCTCAATCGGAGACCGCGCGACATGAGCAACTCGAGCTCGCGCTCATGCTCTTCGCGGAGCTGCACGCGGAGGACAAGCTCGCCGGGATCCTAGTCCTCGCGGAGCTCCTGCTCGACCGCCTCGGCGCGGCCGAGATGCCGACGCTCGCGCAGCCGTTCGAGCGCGGCCACATCGGCGAGTGGAGCACGTGCGACTGGTACTGCGTCAAGGTGCTCAGCCGGATGCTCGAGAAACCCGATGGTCGCGCAACCGCGGACGCGATCGCAAGCTGGCGCAACGGAGGGAGCCTGTGGCAGCGCCGAGCGGCAGCGGTGGCGTTCGTCCGGGTTGCACGTCGCGGCGAGGTCGCGATGCCATGGCTCGTCCCGCTCGTCCTCACGGTCTGCGCGACGAACGCTCGTGATCCGGAACGGTTCAGCCAGACGTCGGTCGGATGGGTGCTGCGGGAGCTCTCGCACGCGGCGCCCGACGCCGTGTCGGCGTTCGTCGACGAACACCGAGAGCTCCTATCGAGCGAGGCGCGAAACATGGCGACGGCAAGACTGCCGCCCGAGCTTCGTCAGCAGCTCAACCCGCACGGGCGTCGCCGCTAGGGCGACCCCGGTTCGCGGGCGGGGCCCACCCCGCAGCCTGACCGCGATCCCGCGCGAAGCCGCGGAGGCGCACCGACCGAGGGTATGGGTCGAACTATCCGTTCCGGTCGTTCGTGCGAGTCGGATGCGCCCTACCGTCGTAATCCGTGCGGCGCAAATGCGGCCTGGTATCGGAAGCGACGTGACGAATCAGCGAGAGCACGCCTATTCGAACCCCTTCCCAGGGCTCGACGAGCTCGCAGGGCCGACTACGCCGTCCCACGGCGACTCATCGCTACGACGGTGGGAAGGAGGTGACTTCGGAATGTTCCAGTTCTTCTACGCACTCCGCAACCGCGAGGAGGGTCAGGCGCTCGTCGAGTACGCGCTGATTCTCGCGCTCGTCTCGGTGGTTGCCATCGGCGCGCTCGAGGCGATCGGGGGCAACGTGACCACGACGCTCCAGGGCGTCGCCGACGCGCTCTAGCCCCAACAGACGCAAATCGGGTTCCCCAGCGCCGCCTCACTGCGGCGAGACGGCGCTGGGGATTTCCCCGCGAAAAGAGGCACCGTGATTACGAACACCCCGTTCAGCTCATTTCTCAACTCTCAGACCAACCGCGAGGACGGTCAGGCGCTCGTCGAGTACATGCTCATCCTCGGCCTTGTCGCGATCGTCTGCGTCGCGAGCGTCGAGGCGATCGGCGTCGGCGTCAACAACGCCCTGAACGCGGTCATCGGAAGCCTCTAGGAGTCGCGTGGTCTCGCTCGTTCGGCAGAGACGCTCACCGCACGATGGAGAGGCTGGGGTCGCTCTCGTCGAGTTCGCGCTCGTCCTTCCCCTCCTCCTGCTCCTCCTCTTCGCGGTCCTCGACTTCGGGAAGGCGTTCAACTACTGGATCGACGCGACGCACCTCGCGAACGAGGGCGCTCGCTGGGCCGTGGTGGACAAGAACCCGGGCTCCGGATCACTCCAGCAGTACATCCAGCAGCAGGCAGACACGCCGGAGCTCCAGACGGGAGGCACTGCCTCCATGGCGAGCCCGCTCGAGATCTGCATCAGCTTCCCGGACGGGACGAGCAACGTTGGCGACCCGGTTCACGTGACCGCGAGCGCCACGTACAACTGGCTGCCCTTCCTCGGCGAGCGCGTCGGGATCGCACAGACGACGCTCACGGGGTCGTCGACGATGCGCCTCGAGGCGCCGCCGACCAACTACGGAGCGGGGTGCTCATGATTTCGCAGGCGGTCGCCCCCCGCGCAGGTAGCGAGGACGGAGGCGTCCTCGTGCTCGTCGCACTCTGGCTGCCCGTGCTCATCCTCTTCGTGATCCTCGTCGTCGACGTCGGCAACTGGTTCGTGCACAAGCGGCACCTCCAGATGCAGGCCGACGCGGGCGCGCTCGCGGGCGCCGGCTCCTTCACATTCCCGTGCGCGGACGACCCAATCGTCACGTATGCGCGCACGTATTCCGGCGACCTGGGCGCAGCGGCTCCGTACAACCTCCAGATTCCGCCGACCGACCAGGCGAGCGTCCACGTGCTCGTGAACTCGAGCGCGTACTGGAACGAGGGCGGCACGGACTACAGCGACGGCGGCCCCCCGTGCTCGGCGCGGAGGGTCGACGTCAAGATCACCGAGGCGAACCTTCCCTGGTACTTCCGCCTCGCGAACGTCCCGGCGATCAACGCCCACGCGCGTGTCGAGATCCAGGCACTCAGCCGTTCGGCGGGTGCGCTCCCCGTCGCCGCGCCCGACATCGATCCCAAGGTCGCGCGCGCGTACTTCGTCAACGAGGCGACCGGCGCCGTGATCGCGTCGACTCCTCTCACGAAGACGGGAACGGCGAACGGGCTCGCCGTCTGGGACAACACCGCGGCCCCGCTCGCGGTCCCGATCAACGCGAGCCAGATCGGCGTCCGGGTCGCGCTCGGCGGCGGCTCGTCGACTACTTGCCTCCAGCTCCTCGTCGAGTGCTACGACGGAATCCTCTACCTCCGCGGCTACTCGACGAGCGGAAGCGGCCAGCCGCCGAACCAACCGCTCGCGCGCGACGCCCGCCTCTTCTCGCCAGGCAGCAACCCCTGCCCGGGCGTCTACTTCTCGCGCCCGGCGGCAAGCTGCAACGTCGGCATCTCGGCGACCGTCGACGTCGGCTCGTTCAGCACGGCCAACGTCCAGATCAAGGCCTTCGGCGGCCTCTGCGGGAACGGCGGCTGCTCCCTCTCGTACAGCGCCGCCCTCGCGAAGTGGACCGGCTCGATCCCGGTGGCGGCCGCGGTGGGGCCCGTCCCGATCGAGCTCCGCTGGCAGCTGATCAACACGACGATCACAGGCAAGGGAACGTGTAGCTCGTCCTTCAGGAACAACAACCCCTGCCAGGGGTCGTTCGGGACGGTTCAGCGCACGTTCACGGGCAGCGACGCGCGCTCGGGGCCGATCCGGATCGCGGAGGTCTGGGAGAACGGCGCGAGCGGGGCGAACTCCTTCCCGACGGGCACGACGCGGAACCTCGTCGTCAAGATCGGGATCGCCGGAAACCTCGCCGACGCGCAGAGCGTTAGCGACCCGGTCGTCCTCCTCCGGGTGACGGGGAGTCAGAACCAGTCTGTCGACTGCGACCCCGCTCTCCCCAACCTTCGGGACGAGATCCGATACGGCTGCCGGCCGCGGTACGAGGTGAACGGCGGGACCGCCTGCCCGAGCGCGGCGTCCGCGCTCTGGGGCACTCCCCAGCCGTGGAACTGCGTCGCGATCCAGACGGGAGGGGCGGTCGGTCAAGTCGAGCAGGGCCTGCGCGACCGGATCCTGGGCGGCTCGCCGACGTGCACGAGCCCGAATAACTGGAGCAGCTTTCCAAACATCCCTCCCGGCGACCCGCGCATCGTGCCCGTCTTCATCACGCCCTTCGGAACCTTCACGGGGAGCGGAAACGACGTTGTGCCCGTCACGAACTTCGCGACCTTCTACGTCACGGGCTGGTTCAACAGCCCGTGCGCAAACGACGATCCCGCGCCCGACCGCGGATACATCGTCGGACATTTCATCAAGTACGTCTTTGCTCTCAATAGTGGCGGAGGAAGCGGCGAGCTTTGCGACGTCAACGCGTTCGGGAGCTGCGTCGCCGTCATGACCGAATAAAGGAGGAAAAGAGGAATGCAATTCGCACAACGACTGCTTGCTACCCGCGGCGGGACGATCGCCCTAAGCGGCGTCGCGGCCGTGCTCGCGGCCGTCGTCCTGCTCGCGTACCTCCACCGCTACCGGGAGAGCATCGGCGAGTCCTCGCAGCCGATGACGGTCCTGGTCGCGAAGGACGTGATCGAGAAGGGCACGCCCGGAGCCGCCGTGGGCTCGAACGACCTCTTCCAGGTCGCGACCACCCCGCGAAGCGAGGTCAAGGAGGGCGCGATCACCGACCCCGCGAGCCTTCGGGGCAAGGTAGCGATCGACGACATCTACCCCGGGCAGCAGCTCACGCTCGCCGACTTCAGCGCGACCGGCGCCGACGCCCTCGGGAACCAGATCAGCGAGGACGAGCGCGCGATCTCCGTCCCGATCGACGCCGCGCACGGCATGGTCGGGAACGTCCAGGCGGGCGATCACGTCGATCTGTTCGCAGGCCTGACGGTCAAGCGGCTCCGCCCCGACGGCACGCCGGACCCGGACGCCGAGGAGCGCCCCGTCGTCAAGCTCCTCGTCGAGGACGTCCTCGTCCTCGACGCTCCATCCGAGAAGGGCTCGGTCGGCGCCGGCGGGCAGCAGATCGCGAACGTGACTCTCCGGGTCCCGGACGAGGACGCGGCGAAGGTCGCGTTCGCGGCCGACAACGGCAAGGTCTGGATCGTCCTGCGCCCCCGGACCGGCGCGACGCAGAGCGCCCCCGACATCGTCAGCGTCGAGACGGTCCTCTTCGGCGCGAAGCCGGTCGCCGTCGCTCGGTCGTTCGGAGCGCGGCGATGAGCGGCCCGATCAGCATCCTCGTCGCGCTCGACGGCGACGTCGCCCGCGACGCCGTGGAGTCCGCCCTGCCCCTCGACCGCGGCATCCATGTCGTCGGGATCGTGGACGGGCTCGAGGAGAGCTGGGCGACGCTTCAGGAGGTTCCGGCCGACGTGCTCGCTATCGCGTGCGCCGGCTCCTCCGACCGCGTGCTCTACCTGATCGACGGCGCAGTCAGGCAGAAGCCTGAGCGCCCCGTAATCGTCTTCACCGAGGGCTCACCGAACGGCTTCGTGCGGCGACTCTTCGACGCGGGCGCGGACGACATCGTGACGCTCCCCGAGAGCCCCGACCAGGTCGGTTTCGCTGTGCAGAAGGCGGTCGCGCGTAAGGAGCGGGCGGTCGGCGGCGCCGGTGTCGCGCTCGCGCCGATGATCTGCATCCTCGGCCCGAAGGGTGGGACGGGGAAGACGTTGACGTCGTCCAACCTGGCCGTCGCGCTCGCGCTCGGTGGTCGCAAGGTGGCGGTCGTCGACCTCGACCTCCAGTTCGGAGACGTCGGCCTCGCCCTCGGGCTCGCCCCTGACCGCACGATCTACGACCTGGCCAAGTCGGGCGGCTCGCTCGACGCCGAGAAGCTCGAGGCGTACCTCTCGCCCCACCCGTCGGGCGTGCGCGTCCTCATGGCGCCCACGCGGCCGGATCACGCGGGCGTGATCACGACCGAGTTCCTGCGCGACGTCTACCCGATCCTCCGGACGACGCACGACTACCTGATCGTCGACACACCGCCCGGGTTCACGCCGGAGGTAATCGCCTCGATCGACAGCTCGTCGGACATCTGCATCGTCGGGATGCTCGACTCGCTCTCGCTCAAGAACACGAAGCTCGGCCTCGAGACGCTCGAGCTCATGGGATACGACGCCGCTCGCACGCGCGTCGTCCTGAACCGAGCGGACAGCCGCGTCGGCATCACGCACCACGACGTCGTCGCGATCCTCGGGCGGCCACCGGACATCACGGTTCCGAGCGACCGCGACATCCCGCGCTCGGTCAACGAGGGGCGGCCGGTCGTGGTGGCGAAGAGCCGCTCGGAGGCGGCGAAGGCCTTCCAGGCGCTCGCCGCGCTCTACGAGCCCGGACGAAACGGCAAGTCGAGCGGCGGCGGGCGGCGCCTCGCGCGGTTCCGGAGGAGCGCGTGATGGAGCTGCACGAACGTCTCTCCGCAGCGCGCCCCGTCGCGCCGACCGACGGGCCCGATCCGTTCTCGGAGGTCAAAAACCGGATCCACCTGGCCGTGATCGGCGACCTCGGCCCGCAGCTCTTCAACGTCAATATGGACCCGAACGCGATCCGGGAACGGGTGACGGCGGACATCCGGAACCACCTCGGGCGCGAGCAGGGCATCTCGCGTGACGACCGGGAACGGCTCGCGGCCGAGATCGCCGACGACATCCTCGGGCACGGCCCGCTCGAGCGGCTGCTCGCCGACGAAAGCGTGACCGAGGTGATGGTGAACGGCCCGTACGACGTCTGGGTCGAGCGGCAGGGCCGCCTCTACGAGACGACCGTCCGCTTCACGGACGAGTCGCATTTGCGGCGGATCATCAACAAGATGGTCGCCCAGGTCGGGCGGCGGATCGACGAGTCCTCGCCCATGGTCGACGCTCGCCTCCCGGACGGGAGCCGCGTCAACGCGGTTCTCCCGCCGCTCTCGCTCTCGGGGCCGCTCGTCACGATCCGGAAGTTCTCGAAGAAGCGGCTCGACATGGCCGACCTCGTCCGGCTCGGGTCGCTGAGCACGTCGACGGTCGAGTTCCTCCAGCGCTGCGTCCTCGCCGAGCTGAACATCCTGATCTCAGGGGGGACGGGCTCCGGAAAGACGACCCTCCTGAACGCGCTCTCGACGGCGATTCCGAACGCGGACCGAATCGTCACGATCGAGGACGCCGCCGAGCTCCGCCTCGACCAGCGGCACGTGCTCCGCCTCGAGGCGAGGCCGAAGAACATCGAGGGCGAGGGAGAGATTCCGATCCGCGAGCTCGTCCGGAACTCCCTGCGCATGCGGCCCGACCGGATCATCGTCGGCGAGGTTCGCGGCGCGGAGGCGCTCGACATGCTCCAGGCGATGAACACGGGCCACGACGGCTCGCTCTGCACGGTGCACGCGAACGCGCCCCGGGACGCGCTCTCGCGGATCGAGACGATGGTGCTGATGGCGGGCTACGACCTGCCCGTGCGCGCGATCCGACAGCAGGTCGCATCGGCGCTCGATCTGATCGTTCAGCTCGAGCGCCTTGAGGACGGCTCGCGACGGGTCACCGCGATCACCGAGGTCGGGCGCATGGAGTCGGACGTGATCACCCTCCAGGACATCTTCGAGTTCAAGGTCGACGAGGTGACGAGCGACCGCGTCGTCGTCGGGAGCCTCCGGTCGACCGGCCTTCGGCCGAGCTTCCTGCACAAGTTCGAGAAGCGGGGCGTCTCCCTTCCGGTCTCGCTCTTCGCCTCGCAGCGACCGCCGCTCGCCGACGTGGCACGGGGTGGGGCGCGATGAGGCGCACGCGCGCTCTCGTCCCGCTCCTCGTAGCGGCGCTCGCCGCGCTCGCCGCGCCCGCGGCTGCGACGGCGCAGCGGACCGAGCTCACTCCCCTGCATGGCGCGAGGTTCCCCGACCGCGCGTACGTCCTGACGCTTCCGTCGAGGCTCTCGCTCGACGAGAGCAGCGTCGCCGTGCGCGAGAACGGGGAACTCGTCTCGGACGTGAGCCTAATCCCGGCGGGCGCGCAGGAAGCGGGTCGCTTCGCGGTCGTCCTCGTCATCGACGCGAGCAACAGCATGCGCGGGGAGCCGATCCGGGAAGCGCTCGCCGCGGCGCGCGCGTTCGCCGCCAGGCGAAGCGAGAACCAGGCCGTCGCGATCCTCGCGTTCAACAGCGAGTCCGGGGTCCTTGTTCCGTTCACGACGGACGACCAGCAGATCGCAGACGCGCTCGCGACCGCGCCCACGCTCAGCCAGGGCACGCACATCTACGACGGGGTCGACGCGGCCCTCACCCTGATCGAGGAGGCGAAGGTCACGGGGAGCTCGATCATCGTCCTCTCGGACGGGGCGGACACGGGCAGCCGGGCGGACGTGAGCGACGTCATCGCGCGCGCCGGGCGCAGCCGCGTCCGGATCTTTTCGGTCGGCCTGCGCTCGCGGAGCTTCGAGCCCGCGCCCCTCGTCCGGCTCGCCGACGAGGCGAGCGGCCGCTACTCGGAGGCGGCGTCGGCCGACGACCTGGAGCGGATCTTCGACGAGCTCGGGACGCTGCTCGCGCACGAGTACGTCCTCCGGTACCGCTCGTCCGCCGGGCCCGAGCTGCCGGTGAAGGTCGCCGTTTCGGTCGAGGGGATCGACGGCATCGCCGTGAGTGAGTACCTCACGCCGGCGGCCCCGCCCGGGTCAGGGCCGTTCCATCGCTCGCTCGGTGAACGGTTCCTCCATTCGGGCGCGGGGATGATCGCGACGAGCGTCGTAGTCGCCCTGCTCGTCGGCGCAGCGTTCGCCGCGCTCGTCCGACCCCGGACGCGGACGCTGCGCGCGCGGATGGCGGAGTTCGTCTCACTCTCCATCCCTGAGCGAACGAAAGGGGGCGCGCGCACGGACGTCGTCCTCGCCCACGCCGAGAAGCGGTTCGCGCGCACGCGCTGGTGGTCGCGTGTCAAGGACGAGCTCGAGATCGCCGGCATCGGAATCCCCGCGATCCAGATCGTCCTCGTGACGCTCGTAGCGACGGTCATCGTCGCGGGCCTCCTCTTCCTCGCGGCCGGCAGCTTGGCAGTCCTCCTCGCCCTGGGCGTGCCGATCGCCGCGCGCTCCCTGATCAAGCGGAAGCTCGCGCGGCAGCGGCGGCTCTTCGCGGATCAACTCCCCGACAACCTCCAGGTCATCTCCTCGGCCCTCCGCGCGGGTCACAGCCTCGTCGGCGCGCTCTCCGTCCTCGTCGACGACTGCCCGGAGCCGTCGCGCGGCGAGTTTCGGCGGGTGATCGCCGACGAGCAGCTCGGCGTCCCGCTCGAGAGCGGGCTCGAGGTCGTCGCGAACCGGATGGAGAACCGCGATCTCGAGCAGGTCGGGCTCGTCGCCGCCCTCCAGCGCGAGACGGGCGGCAACACGGCCGAGGTGCTCGACCGTGTCGCCGACACGATCAGGAGCCGCGCCGAGCTTCGCCGCCTCGTCAAGACGCTGACCGCCCAGGGTCGGATGTCGCGCTGGGTCGTCTCGCTTCTCCCCGTCGGCCTGCTCGTCGTGATTTCGGCCATGAACCCGCGCTACGTCGCGCCCCTCTTCGAACATTCGGCGGGCCGGGGGCTCCTCGTCACGGCCGCGATCCTGGTCGTGGCCGGGTCGGTCGTGATCAAGCGAATCGTCGACATCAAGGTCTGAGGAGGCTCCGATGCTCATCGTCCTCGTCGGCGCACTCTTCCTCGCAGGCCTCGCGTTCTCTCTCGTCTTGCGGGCGGCGCTCATGCCGCGCATGCGGACGGCGGAGACCGTGGAGGCGATCGAGGGGTACGGGTACGCCGTTCCCAACGGAGAGGCGAACGCCGGCCGTGGGCTCCGCGGCGCCCTCGACGACGTCGCCGGTCTCCTCGGGGCCGCGCTCGGACGTCGTCTCGGCGGGGTCGGCGAAGCCGAGCTCCGCAACGAGCTCATGGCCGCGGGCCTCTACAGGCTTCCGCCCCGCCGGTTCCTCGGCTACCGCGTCATCTGCGTCTTCACGGTTCCCGCGGCGTGGCTCTCCGTCGCGACGACGTCCGGCCAGTCGCGCTTCTTCCTCGTCGTCGGGCTGATCGTCGCCGTCCTCGCAGGCTGGCAGGCGCCGCTCGTCTTGGTGCGGAAGCGCGCGCGTCGACGCCTGGAGCGGATCGACTACGAGCTCCCCGAGCTGATCGACCTCCTCGTCGTCACGGTCGAGGCCGGTCTCGGCTTCAACAGCTCCTTGCAGGTGGCGGCCGAGCGGTTGCGCGGCCCCTTGGGCGACGAGATGCGGCTCGCCCTCCAGGAGCAGAGCCTCGGCCTTCCGACGGACGAGGCGCTTCGCAACATGCTCGCGCGGGCGGACACGCCGGCGATGCGCTCGTTCGTCCGGTCGATCATCCAGGGCGAGACGCTCGGCGTCTCGATCGGCGACATCATGCGGAACCTCGCCGAGGAGATGCGCAAGCGGCGCAAGGCGAACGCGGAGGAGCGGGCGCAGAAGGCTCCGATCAAGATCCTCTTCCCGCTGATTTTCATGATCTTCCCGGCGATGTTCGTCGTCCTCCTGGGCCCGGCGGCGTTCCAATTCATCGAGGCGTTCGGGGGCCGGTAGTGGGCCGCTGGCTGGTCACGGGGATCTTCCTCTTCCTCTCCGTCTCGACGGGAACGGGCGTCGTCGAGTCGTGGGCCGACATGCTCGCGGACGCGACGGTGCGCTCGTTCGCCGTCGCCGCGTACTCGACGCTCAAGCTCGGCGTCGTCCTCGCGTTCAGCTTCTTCGTCTTCGTCCGCGAGCCCGCGCGTCGTCCCTCGCGTGACCCCGTCGCCTTCGTCGCCTGTGCGACGGCGATCGCCGCCGTCGTCGCGCTCCGCACGCCCTCGGAGGAAGCGAACACGGCCGCCGTTGTCGTCGGCGACCTCGTGACGCTCGCGTCGTGCTTCTGGCTCCTCGCGGCCGTCCTCGCGCTCGGACGCTGCTTCGGCGTTCTGCCGGAAGCGCGCGGCCTCGTCACGCACGGGCCCTACCGGCTCGTCCGACACCCGGTCTACCTCGGTGAGATCGGCGCGGCCGTCGGGCTCGTCGTCGCAGCCCCAGGCGCCTGGAACCTCGGAGTCCTCGTCACGTTTGTGGCGGCGCAGGCCATTCGGATGCGGCTCGAGGAGCGCGCGCTCGCCGCGTCCTTTCCCGACTACGCCGAGTACGCCGCGCGCACTCCCCGGCTCGTCCCCCGTCTTCCCCTCTTCGCCCCGGCCGTCGTCGCGGAGGACAATTCGTGATGCCGCTCGCGCGTTCGTGGCAGCCGGCGGACTCACGGCGCCGAAGTCGCTGGGCCCTCGTCCTCCTGATCGCCTCCCTGCTCGTCCCCGCCGCGCCCGCGCGCGCAGCCGACACGGCGACCACCCCCGGGGGAGCGCCCGTAACGGTCACGATCGCCTCGGCCGGCGGGACGGCCTCGCTCGCCTTCGCAGGGACGGCGGGGGACCGCGTCAGCCTCGAGCTGACGCAGGTGACGGTCGGGACGTCGACGTGCTGCAGCACGAAGGTCTCGATCCTCCGCCCCGACGGCAAGGTACTCGCGAGCGCGACGGTCGGCACGAGCGGCGGCTTCCTCGGCCCGTCTCGTACGACGGCCTCGCCGCCGGCCCGCACACGTTCGCCGTTCGCGCGACCGACGGCGCCGGAAACACCGACGCGACGCCTGCCACGCACGTCTGGAGCGTGACGTGACCGAGGACACGGGCGAACGAGCGTCGCATGTACACCATCGACCTGCGGAAGGGGTTCCTGTGAGAAAGCTCTCGAAGACGTCCACGCTCGCCGTATTGAGCGTGTTGGTAGCCGCCGTCGTCGTTCTCGTCTCGCCCGCAGGGGCGAGCGCTCCCGGCGCTCCGACCGTGGCCGGACCGGCCGACGGCGTCACCGTCAGTGCGCTGCCGGCGTTCGCCTGGAACGCCGTCCCGGGCGCCGAGCGCTACGAGTGGGAGATCTCCGCCGACGCCGGCTTCAACTCGCCCGTCCTCGGCGCGAGCTACGACCACTTCTTCACGAAGAACACGCGCGCGACGATGGCGAAGCTCGTCCCCAACGGGGCGTACTGGTGGCACGTGCGCGCGGTCGCCGCCGACGGGTCGGTCTCGCCCTGGTCGGCGGCTCGTTCCTTCACGAAGAGCTGGGCAGCGGCGCCGACGCTCGAGGCTCCCGCGAGCGGCGAGGAGGTCACGTTCCCCTCGGAAACCTTGCGCCTCTCGTGGAAGCCCGTTCCGGGTGCGGCCCGGTACCTCGTCCGGATCGCCACCGACCCGACGCTCGGGTCGGTCGTCGGCTCATCCGGCGGCGTCGAGACGCAGGCGACGAGCTTCACGCTCACGCGGCCGCTTGCGCCCGACCAGACGTACTACTGGGGAATCACGCCGATCGACGCCGAGGGCAACCGAGGCGCGGCGTCCGCCGTCCGGTCGTTCATCTGGCGCTGGCCGTCGAGGGCGACGACGGCTGTGACGGACGTCGCGGCGCAGGTCGAGATCTACGACCACAGATTCTCGTGGGCGCGCGTCCCGGGCGCCGCCGGGTACGAGCTCGAGGTCAACAGCTCGAGCGACTTCGCCCCGGGCTCACGCGTCTGCTGTCCCGTCAACGGGATCACCGGTCTCACGACGATCGGAACGTCCTACTCTCCGACCCTCGTCCTGCCGAACAACAACCGGTACTACTGGCGCGTCCGGGCGATCGACGCGAGCGGCAACGCCGGCGTCTGGAACGTCGGCCCCGAGTTCCTGAAGGGATTCGACAACGTCCTCCCGAGCGTCAAGAACCTGCGGATGGCCGACAACCGGTTCCCGTCCGAGCACTTCGAGACGACGACGCCGATCGTCACGTGGGACCCCGTGCCGGGGGCATCGAGCTACGAGGTCGAGGTCGTGCCGTACGCGACCGGTTGCCAGTGGAGCTCGAGGACGGAGCACTGGTTGACGAAGACGTCGACGACCGCCTGGACGCCGCTCGGATCGGGCTGGAACGGCGTGAAGCCGTTCCAGACGCCGCTCGCGGTCGGAAGCGACCTTCCCTCGCTCGTCGAGGGGCACTCGTACTGCGTCCGCGTGACCGCCCTCGATCGGCCGTCGGATCTCGTGCGCCCATACGTCCGAAGCGCGGAGACGTACCTCCCCGACGAGAACACTCCCGCGTTCACGTGGACGGGTGCTCCGGCGGGCGGCGCCTGCTCCCCGTCGTGCAACCCGGGCGCGCCCGGAAGCGCCGATTACCTCCTCCCGCTTCGCGGCGAGGTCAAGCGCAGCATGCCGCTCTTCCGCTGGAACCCCCTCGCGGGGTACGAGAGCTACTTCGTGATCGTCGCGAAGGATCCCGAGTTCACGAACGTGGTCGATTACGCGTTCACGCAGATCTCCGCGTACGCGCCGCGGGCCGCGCGCACGCCGCGGACGTACGCCGACGAGACCACCCTCTACTACTGGGCGGTCCTCCCGGCGACCGAGGCGAACGGCGCCGGTGTCGTCACGGCCCCCCGGTTCGCTGCGCCCGCAGCCTTCCACAAGCAGTCGCCTCCACCGACCCTGCTCGAGCCCGCCGCCGGGAGGGTCTTCACGGGTGCGCCGTCCTTCCACTGGACGCCGGCCCACGGCGCGCGGCGCTACCGCCTCCAGGTCTCGCTCGACCCGACCTTCTCGGGACAGGTGGTGGAGGACGTCCTCACGGACTCGACCGCGTACACGAGCAGCGAGACGTATCCGGCCGACACCAATCTCTACTGGCGTGTACGCGCAGACGCCGAGAGCGGCGACCAACCGAACGGCGTCGCGCTCACGTGGTCGGCGACCGGCGTCTTCCGCAAGTCGCTCCTCGCGCCGGTGCCCAGCGCGGACAACGCGACGAGCGGCGACAGCGTTCCGACGTGGAGGTGGAACGTCGTGCCGGGAGCGGTGTCGTACGACTTCCACCTCGAGTTCCCCGACGGAGCCGCGCGCGACTTCCGCGGCATCCCGTCGGCTGCGGCGACTCCCACCCTCCTCAAGGGCACGGGCATCTGGCACTGGCAGGTGCGGGCGAACTTCCCGCAGGTCAGCGCCAGCTCCGTCACGCCGGGCCCCTGGAGCACTCGGCAGGCGTTCACCCGCACGATTCGCGAGCCCGCGAACACCGGGGAGGACGTCGGGTTGAGCCGCGTCCTCCTGCGCTGGGATCCGAAGCTCGGGGCGTTCAACTACCGGGTCCAGATCTCGTCGCGGCCCGACTTCGGGATGCTCGTGCAGCCGACCGCGACGACCGAGAACACGGGCTTCGCCCCCCTGCTTACGCAACCGGCGTACGCGAGCGGCGGCACGTTCTACTGGCGCGTCGCGGCGGCGGACGACGCGACCGCGAACGTCGGCGACTTCTCGCCCGTCCGGATGTTCACGCTTCCGAGCCTGGCGGGACCGGGCGGAAAAACGGCGAGCAGGGTCTCCGCCGTCGTCAGGGTGAGACGGCGGACGATCTCGGTCACCGGGGCGGTGACCCCGAACCATCCGGGCCTCCGCGTGACGGTCGTCCTCAAGCGGAAGCGGGGCGCGAGATTCGTCCGCGTCGCCGCGAAGCGCCCGCTCTTGACGAGCGCGAGCCGGTTCGCGACGTCGTTCAGGAGGCCGCGCCCGGGCACGTGCAAGCTCGTCGTTCGGTTCCCCGGGGACGGCGACCACGCCCCGAGCGCGACCACGCGGACCGTTCGCTGCTAGCACGAGCGAGCTCCTAGCACGAGCGAGCACGGCCGGGGCCCGGCCGTGCTCGCTCCCCGAGAAACGGTTCTGACGCGCCCCCGCCGACTCGCGGCGGCGCCGAGAGATGGTCCTAGGCATTCGGCGGCCGGCTCGCTATCCTGCCGCTAACGGCTGCGGCCTGTCCTTGGAGGGGTCTCCATGACAGCGTTTCTCTGCCGAGGCTTTTGCCTCGCAGTGCTCTTCTTTCTCGCCTTCGAAAGCCATTCGGCGCTGGCGCAGACACCCGCCCCCGATCCGGCGCCCGTTCCCGCACCCGACCCCGCGCCGCCACCGCCACCGCCGCCCCAGCCGCAACCCCCGCCGCCACCGCCTCCTTCGCCGCCGGCCCCTCCACCGCCAGCGACGACGCCGCCTCCGCCATCGGCCAGTCCGCCTCCTGCCCCTCCGCCTCAGCCGCCTTCGCCTCAGCCCCCTCCGCCGCCTGCCGCTCCTCCTCCTTCCCCTCCGCCGCCGGCCGCGGCTCCACCTTCGCCGCCTCCGGCAGCGAAGGCTCGCTCCACTCGCCGCAAAGCGGCACACCGCACGCGGGCGGGAGACCGCGTCGAGCGGCCACGCCGCTCTCGGCATCGGTCGCGGCTACGGGCGAGGACGCCCCACCCTCACGTCTCTTTCACATTCGAAGGTCGCAGCGCGGACGCGCTCTCGGCGCGCGCTCCGGTTGCCGCCGTGGATCGGGCTGCCGCCTCGACGCCCGAGTCCGACCACCGACTCCTTCTCGTCGCCCTCGCTCTCGCCCTCTCGCTCGCCGCCGCCGTGGTCCTCTTCCTGCTCGCGTCCCTGCGGCTTCCCGTCGGCGATCGCGCCTCGGCTGCCGGACGGATCCTGGCCGAGAACGGCTCGCAGCTTGCGACGATCGGGCTCGCGACGTTGCTCGGGGTGGTGGTGGGCATCTTCATCGTCTTTGGTCTTTCGTCCGGATAAGGGAGTCGCCGTGAAAGCCCTCGTGCTCGCTCTTGCCCTCGCCGCCGTTCTCGCTCCTTCCGCCCGAGCGGCGGACATCACGCTCAAGCTTCCCGCGGGTTTCGGCGTCGAGGCCACAGGCCCGACCTCCACGTCGGTTGCGTACACCGCGTGGGCGGAGACGCTCGTCGGCAGTGAGGTCAAGATCGTTCCGATCTCGTGCGACCCGGGCGGGTCGTCCGCCGGGAAGCTCGACGCGCACCTCGACCTCGCGATCGGCGAGCACCCCGTGACCTGCAAGGCGGGCACAGACGCGGAGACGGTCACCGGCAGCTTTCGCATCACCGTCTCGGACACGACGGCGCCGATGCTCGTCGTCCCGGCGCCGCTCGACCTCGGGGCCGCACCGACGGCCACGGGCGTGCCGACGAGCGACACCCGTATCGCCGCTTTCCTCGCCTCGGCCCACGCGACCGACGCCGTTGACCCGTCTCCCGTGGTCCGGTTCGACGCCCCACTGGTCTTCCCCGTGGGGACGACGTCGGTCCGCTTCACCGCCGCCGATCGCTTCGGAAACCTCCGGGCCGAGACGTCGACGTTGACGGTCGACCCCCCGGTTCGAGCCGTGGCGGTAACCACTTCCATTCTCACCCCACGAAACGGTGCGCGGCTTTCGGCGCCGCCCGTCCTTCGCTGGCGCCGCATCCCGGGTGCGAGCTACTACAACGTGCAGCTCTGGCGCGCCGGCCGGAAGATCCTCAGCCGTTGGCCGATCCGACCGCGGCTTGCGCTCAAGGCGAGGTGGCGCTACGCCGGACACTCGTACCGACTGCGCCCAGCTCGGTACCGCTGGTACGTCTGGCCGGGCTACGGGCTGCGCTCGACGGCGCAATACGGCCGCCTTGCCGTGCGAGGGAGGTTCAGGATCGTTCGGCGCTAGCGGAGCGAGCGCGCGTCGTCGGTGTTGCGCTTGCCCGACTGCCAAGCGCTCGTGCGCCCGCGCGCTTGCCGTCGTGCGGAGACGGGCATAAGGAGCGGGTTCTTCAACGAGAGGAGGCACCGCAATGATCGTGCTCGGCGTCGTCTTGCTGATCCTCGGCGCGCTCTTGAACGTCGGCATCCTCTGGGTGATCGGGATCATCCTCGTCGTCGTCGGCGCGATCCTCTGGATCCTCGGAGCGATGGGTCGCGCGATCGGCCCCCGCACTCACTACTGGTAACGCCGCTCCCTCCCCTCCCGTGGAGGCGCGAGCGCCTCCGCACGCACCCGCCGGATGCGGCCACGAGCGGAACGACCCCCACGTGAGAGCCGGACCGGGAGCGGTGAGCGGCGTACGAAAGCTCGCCGTCCTGCGTGCGAATGCGATCGGCGACTTCGTCGTCTCGCTACCCGCGTTCGAGGCGCTTCGGGCGGCGTACCGGGAAGCCGAGATCGTCCTCCTGGGGACGCGGATCCACCAGGAGCTTCTCGCCGGCCGTCCCGGGCCGATCGATCGTGTCGTCGTCGTGCCCGCAGTCCCCGGCGTTGCGGGTCGGTCGGACGCGTCGGCGGCGGAGCTCGACGGGTTCTTCGCCGCGATGCGACGCGAGCGATTCGACCTCGCGATCCAACTCCACGGCGGCGGGCGCCATTCGAACCCGCTCGTTCGCCGGCTCGGTGCCGGGACGACCGTCGGGCTTCGCGACCGCGATGCACCGCCGCTCGACCGAGCCGTCCCCTACGTCTACTGGCAGCACGAGGCGGTCCGGTTTCTCGAGGTCGTCGCGCTCGCGGGCGCCCGCCCGGTGACGATCGAGCCGTGGCTCGAGGTGACCGCGCTCGATCGCGTCGAGGCGGACGCGGTGGTCGGAGCGGGGGAGGGGCCGTTCGTCGTGGTTCACCCGGGTGCCGGTGACGTCCGCCGTCGGTGGCCGGTCGGGAAGTTCGCCGTCGTGGGCGACGAGCTCTCGCGCGCCGGCGCGATCGTCGTCGCCGTCGGGAGCGGCGACGAC
>JALZGN010000036.1 GCA_030861005.1 Actinomycetota bacterium | reverse complement strand
CGTGACCAGTTCGTGAAGGGGCTGGTGAAGTTCGCGATCCATTTCGCCTTCGTCGTCGCCGCGGTCGCGTACCTGAGCCGCCGCTCCCACCGCCTCTACTGGCAGACGCTCGCCTGGTTCTGCGCGGGCTTCGTCGCGAACGCCGCGTACGGGCTCGCGCAGCTCGCGCTCGCGGAGACGGGCGGCGCGAACCTGGACGAGATGCTGCTCGGCCGCCTCGGTCTCTACGACGGCGGTGGCATCAACGTCTTCGGCTCCTTCGGCGAGGCGACGATCTACCGGACGAATGCCCTCACGCTCGACCCCAACCACCTCGGGGTCATGCTCGTCGTCCCGCTCCTCGTCCTCTTCCCGCTCTACCTTCGCCTCGAGCGCGGCCACTCGCTTCGCGCGCTCCTCGCGCTCGTCCTCGCGTTCCTCGCCCTCGTCGAGCTCTCGACGCTCTCGCGAAGCGGCCTGCTCGGCCTCGCGGTCGGATTCTGCGTCCTCGCGATCCCGTACGCGCGCTCGTTCTTCCGGCCGCGCGCGCTCGTGCCGCTCGCCATCGTCGCGCTCGTCGTCGGGGTCGTCGTCGCCCAGCGAAGCGACTTCTTTCGGAGGCTGGTGGAAGTGCGCACCGAAACGAGCGGGAGGGGGACGCAGACGCATCTCGAGTTCTACTCCCTCGTCCGCCCGGCGCTCGAGGATCACCCGCTCTTCGGACTCGGACTGAACACGTTCTCCGTCTACTACGAGTTCCTCACCGGGCGTACGAACTACGGGCCGCACTCGTACTGGGTCGCGCTCCTCACGGAGACCGGCGTCGTCGGGACGGCGCTCTTCCTCTGCTACCTCGTCTTTCTCTTCCGTCGGCTCGGCGCCCTTCGCCGGCTCGGCCGGCGGCTCGCGCTCGCCGGTGACCGGACGGCGCTCCGCGTTCGGCCGCTTGCATGGGGGCTCACGGCCGCGCTCCTCGGCACGATGGCCGCAAACGCGTTCTACCTGACGATGCAGATGTACTACTTCTTCGTCTTCGCCTTGCTCGTCGTCGCCTCGCCCGTCGTCTTCGCCCGCCGGTGAGCGCGCGACCGCCCGTCGTCGTCCTCGGCCTCCTCTGGGCCGGGCTCGCGCTCGCTCGAAGCCTCGGCCGCGACGGCGTCGACGTGACCGGGGTGGCGTTCAGCGGGAGCGAGTTCGGCCTCCGCTCCCGCTACCTCCGCCGGCGTCTCTTCGCGGGTCGCGAGGGCCGCGATGAGCTCGTGCTCGCGGCGCTTCGGGAGGCGGCGCAGACGCGACCCGCGATCGTCATCCCCGAGCGGGACGCCCAGGTCGAGTGGGTCCTGCGGAACTGGGACGCGGTGCGGGAGGTCGCGATCCTGCCGCTTCCCGACGATGCCGGGATCGTCCGCCGGCTTCGCCGCAAGGATCTCCTCGTGTTCGAGGCCGAGCGAGCCGACGTCGCCGCGCCTCCCACCGTCGCCGCCGCGAGCGAGCAGGACGTTCGCGCCGGCGGGCTTCGCCCGCCGCTTCTCGTCAAGCCCCGCGAGGGACAGGGGTTCGCGGCGGCCTTCGGGCGAAAGCTCTTCGTCGCGAGCGACGTCGAGGAGGCGCTCGCCGCCGCCCGAAAGGCGCGGGACGCCGGGTTCGCGACGGTCGTCCAGGAGCTGGTCCCGGACGCACACGACCAGGTGTGGTCGCTCTTCACCTACATCGGGCGCGAGGGGAAGCCGCTCGGAAACGTCGTCGGCCGGAAGGTCCGGTCGGGCCCACCCCGCTTTGGAACGGCGTCCGTCTTCGAGCTTCGCGCGAACCCCCGCGTCCTCGAGCTCGGCCTGCGGCTCCTTCACTCCGCCGGCTACCGAGGCTTCGCGCAGGTCGAGCTCGCCTACGACGCGCGCGACGACGGGTTCAAGCTCCTCGAGGTGAACACGCGACCCCCGCAGTGGGGGGGAATCGCGATGACGCCTCGCTTCGACATCGCGCGGATCGCGTACGACGATCTCTGCGGCCGTCCCGTGCCTCCCGCCGAGACCTTCGCCGAGGAGGGGGTGAACTGGATCTACCTGGCCAAGGACGTCTGGTCTTCACTCCAGATGGCACGCGCGGGCGAGCTCCCCGCGCGCGCCTTCGCAGCCGAGTACCTGCGGCCCGGAACGGTGCGCGCGATCTTCGCCGCCGACGACCCGCTCCCCGCGCTCGCGAGCGTCGCGTATCTCGGTGCGAAGGTAGCGTCCCGCGCATGCGGGTGGTGCTCTTCGATCCCCCGAACTTCACACCTCCCTACGATCACAGCCTCGCCTCCGCGCTCGCGCGCCGGGGGCACGAGGTCCATCTCGTAGCATCGCCCGACCGCCACGGCACGGCGCGCTCGCCGGACGGCTACGAGAGGCACGAGACGTTCCTGCCGGTGAGCGCCCGCCTTCTCCGCCCCTTCCCCCGCTCGCGCGCGCGGCTCGTCCTCAAGGGAGTCGAGTACGTGCCGAGCGTGCACCGGTC
>JALZGN010000031.1 GCA_030861005.1 Actinomycetota bacterium | reverse complement strand
CCTTCCTCACGACGAGGAGCGCCGCCGACTGCTGCCCGCGGCGGTCGCCCCCCGCCTCCTGACCGGCGGCGAGAGCGGCGAGTAGCCGCTCCGCGAGCGGCCGACCGGGAGTCGCCTCGAACGTGTCCGCGAGCGCGTCGACGGTCGCCTGGGAGACGAGGATGTTCCCCTGCGCCGCGTAGCCCGAGCCAGTCCGTCCGCCGGCCCATTCGAAGCAGCCCAGCCCGGTGAAGGAGGCACTTCCGCCGCGGGCGTCCACGACTCCCACCTGCCGGTCGTCTCGCCCCTCGTCGGCACTCGTCAGGCGCTCGACGGTCTCCTCGGCCGACGCGCCTTCGCGCAGGAGCGCGAGCCCATCCGGCCCGTATCTCGGGTTCACGAACGACTGGGTCGCGATCGCTCCCACCTCGGGCTCGGCCCAGCTCACGAGCGAGCCAACGGCGAGGAACTTCGACTCGACGGCGACGCCCCACTCGCCCCGCTCGTGGTCGCACCCCACAATCGAATACGTGGCGGGCCTAGCCGTAGGTCATCCTCCGCAGGTCGAGCTCGAGAAGGTCGCGGCGCTCGGCGGGAACGAGGACGCAAGAGACCTCAGGGCGCTCGAGCGCTCGCTTCACCGCGTCGGGGTCGGAGGCGCGGACGATGACGGGCGTCCCACGCTCGTGCGCTTGCCGCAGGCGGCCGACGTCGGAAACGTCCTCGAGGACGAGAGCATCGTCCAGAGACGGCTCTCCGGCTCCCTCGGCGGCGATCTCGGGGACGCGCCGGCCTGTCGCGCCGAACCAGCGCTCCCTCACAGCTCGATCGTCTCGCCCGGCTTCGGCGTTAGGACCTCGCAGGCGGAGACGAGCTTGCGACACTCCTCGGGCGTCCCGGTGAGGAGGGGGAACGTGCCGTAGTGAGAGGCGAGCATGCGGTTCACCCCGAGGAGCTCGACCGCGAGCGCCGCCTCGCGCGGCCCCATCGTGAAGTGGTCGCCGACCGGGAGGACGGCGACGGCGGGCTCGTAGAGGCGGCCGATCAGCTGCATGTCGCTCATGACCGCGGTGTCGCCGGCGAAGTAGAGCTTCGTCCCGTTCTCGAACTGGATCACGAACCCCGCCGGCTCGCCGAGGTAGACGGGCTCTCCGTTCCCGCTGAAGCCGCTCGAGTGGACGGCGTTCGTCATCGTGAACCTGATTCCGTCCACGTCCTGGGTTCCGCCCTTGTTCATCCCGCCGCTCGCTGCGCCGGCGACGCCCTGGCTCTCGAGCCACGCGGCGAGCTCGAAGATGGCGACCACCTGCGGGGAGAAGCGCTTCCCGAGCTCGACCGCCTCGCCGACGTGATCCGAGTGTCCGTGCGTGATCGCCATCACGTCGATTCGGTCGGGCTCCGGCTCTCCCTCCGGGAAGCTCGGGTTCGAGAGCCAAGGATCGAGGTAGATCCGCTTGCCGCCCGGGCTGTCGATTCGAAACGTCGCGTGGCCGAGCCACGTGACCGAGACTCCTGGCATTTCGCCTCCTTTCCTCGTCGGCGAGCGTAACCGAGGAGCGTCCGTCCGGGTCGCGAACCTGAGCTCGCGCTGCCACGCTCACCGTCCTGCTCGCCGCGGTCGTCCTTCTCCCCGCCGCGCTCGAGCTCGAGGCGCGCGGCCTCGCGTCCGCAGCGCTCGTCCTCGGACTCTGCCTCCTCGCCCTACAGACGCTCGCCGCGCTCCTCGCCGTCGGCGGGCAGGCCGACGACGACGTAGGCCTCGACCGGCGCCTCCCGCCCCTTGACCCGTACGTCGCCGAGCGGGTGGACGCGAGTGCCGTCGGGGAGGCGGCGGTACGTCTCGGCCCCCACGACCACCTCCCCCGGCCGGGCCTCCCCCTCGAGGCGCGAGGCGAGGTTGACGGTGTCGCCGACGACTCCGTACTCCCGCTTCCCGGCGGCGCCGAGGACGCCAAGGCGCGCCTCCCCTGAGTTCACGCCGACCCGGAAGCGCGGCCACTCCGGGTGATCGCGGGCGACGTCGCCTGCCTCCCGCTGGAGCGCGATGCCGGCACGGACGGCGCGGAGCGCGTGGTCGGGCTGGTCGCCGCGCGAGTTGAAGGTCACCATCACGGCGTCTCCGATCAGCTTTCCGACCTCGCCCTCGAATCGCCCCGCGACGAGCGGGACGAGGCGCTCGAAGTACGCGTTCACGACCGCCGTTGCCTCCTCGGGGCGCGCCCGTTCCGAGAAGGCGGTGAACCCTTGAAGGTCGGCGAAGAGAACGCTCACGTCCCGTACGGCGTCCGCGATCTCCGGCAGGTAGAGGCCGCGGAAGCGCTCCTCGTGCCACTCCCGTCGGGCGCTCCACGCGACGAGCGCGAACGCGGCAAGCATGAGGACGTGCCACTCCCACCACGTGGCGTGCCAGTTTCGGGCGAGCGCGATCGCGAGCATCGCCTCCGCAAGGAGGACGAACGAGGTGACGACCGCGAGGACGATCGGCGCCGCCCGCCGACGGTACTGGAGGAGATAGCGAACGGCCGCGACGGCGTAGAGCGCGATGCCGGTCGCTGCGAACGCGAGGAGCCAGCCGTCCGCCCTCTCCTCGGGAAGCGGCCCGTCGAGCGGCGCAAGCTCCGCGAGCGAGACGAGCGCCCAGGTACCCATGACGGCGAGGACGGCGCCGCGGACGATGGCCGCGCGGCGAAGAAACCGAGAGGAAGCCGCGGCGCCGATCTCGAGCGACGAGGCGGCCGCGAACGCTGCCGCGACGACGAGACCGACCGGCGTCGCGACGACGAATCCCGCGTTCGGGGAGTCGAGGAGGACGCCCGGCGTCGCGAGCGCGTGCAGGGCGAGGAAGCCGGCACCGGCGAGGAAGGCAAGCGAGACGAGAAAGAGCCGCGCGTCGCTCCGTCGACGCGCGGCGTCGCCCGTGACGACGGCGAGGACGACGTTCGTGAGCGCGGCCGCGAGCACGAGCCAGAAGTGGGCGGGATGCTGCTCCCAGGTGACGTCGAGCTCGGGTGCGGCGAGGAGGAGGGCGAGCCCGGCGAGCGGGAGCAAGAGGAGGGCTGCGAACGCCGCCCAGCGAGAAAGTAACAGACTATTACTTTCTCCCCCCGCCGCGTCCGTCACTCGACCTCCCGGACCGCCGCTTCCACCTCGGCGCGGTAGCCGGGCTCGTGGAAGCGGTTCAGGGGGTCGGGCGGAAGCACCCGCTCGTGGATCGACCCGCGGCGCCGGACGTAGAGGACGGGGTAGATCTCGCCGGAGGCGTCGAGCTCGACGGTCGCCGCGACGGCGTCGGGCCCTGCCGCGTCCACGAAGTGGGCGAGCGGCTCGATCCCATCGTCTCGGGGAGCGCCGTCGAAGGAGACGACCCGGGCGAGGTAGGCCTTCTGCGCCCAGAGCTCCGGTGCGTGTGCGAGCTCGGCGAGGAGAAAGGGGACGGCCTCGTCCTTCCCGAGCGGCCGCGTGTCGCGTTCGATGCCGGCCACGCGCTCGGCGAGCCGCCGCGCGAGGACGCGCGCGTTGTAGCGGAAGCCGTACACGGCGGGCG
>JALZGN010000317.1 GCA_030861005.1 Actinomycetota bacterium | reverse complement strand
GTGGAGGATAGTCTGCTTTGCCGCGTGCGGATAGGCACTCCGTCCAGGGCCCCACCACGCGGCCAGGCTAATCTCGAAGCCTTGCGACCGGCCGGCGATCGACGTTCGCTAGGGCGCCTCCGCCACGTGCTCGAGACCGCCCAGACGCGTCAAGCATGACCGGTTGCGCCCATGGCGTGCCCCCACGGGTGCCCCATGCGCGCACGAAAAGTCCGATTACCAGGACTGTTCGAATCCTTCACGGCCCATTCCACGGTGCGCCGAGGCATTGAATCCGCATAGATACGCGGGTCATGCGTGCTAGGAACGTCGCCCTGGTACACCGCGTGCCCAGGAGGACGTGGGTGTACGTGTCGGCCGTCACCGAGAGCGATCGCTGGCCAACGCGTTCCGATCAGTGCCCGCGTCTCGCCCTGGCGATGCCAGAGGCTGATCCGGGCGGTGGCGAAGGTCGTGCGGCGACCAGGTCGGCGTCCCGGACGCTTTGCGGGCGCGCGCGATCGCCGTCTGCAGGCGCTCTTGCGTGAGCCCGGCGGAAGACGGGACGGTCTGGGTCGCGGTCGTCGCGTGCCGGACGTGTAGCGGGCGCCGCGCATCTTCTCGCCGCGCGTCGCCCCTCGTCGACGACGCCTGCCGTGTGAGGCAGCGGTACCCACCAGCGATGGAGCGCTCCGGAGAGGGCCTGCGCCCGTTCTCCCAGATCACGGTTCCTTTCGGTCCGCGCTTCTGCGGGTAGAGCAGGTGCTGCTGCCGGTCGCGCTTGGGCGAGAGCTCGGCGTCTCCTGGTGCAGATCTTCGACCGGGATGGGGCGTGCCCGATCTCGCCTCTCCTGCCGTGCACGAGACACTGCTTGACCTTTTCGCGCACTGGGCGGAGAATCGGGCACCTCCCTTACTGAAGGAGAGTCGTGCGGCTTCTACTCACAGGGCTTGCGGCCCTGGTTTTCGTCTCGCTCGCTGCTGCCGCGGCGCCATGGAACGACGACGTCGCGCAGGCCACCGACATCACGAGTCTCCCCTTCGCGAACACCGTCTCGCTCGCGGAAGCGACCGCGGCCGCAGGCGATCTCGATTGCTCGGGAATCGACGACACACACACGGTCTGGTACCGGATCACCCCGCAATCCGACATGCGGCTCGGTCTCCGCACTGTGAACGAAGACGGAATTGAAGTTTCGACAACGGTCGCGTCAGGCCGGCCGGGCTCGTTCACCCAGCTCCAGTGCAGCTTCAGTCAGACACAGGCACTCGACGTGAGGGCGGGCACGAGTTACTACATCCAGCTCGCGACTGCCGGGACGGATCCAGGTCCGGTCGTCGACTTCTCGGTCGTGCGCGTGGAGCCGCTCGCGGTCGAGATTGCGGTTTCGAGGAATGTGTCCTTGAGCGGCGGTGTGGCGACCGTCTCGGGAACGCTCAAGTGCTCGAGGACGACGCCGCCGGGCTCGGAGACGGTCGTGCAGGGAACGCTTGACCAAGGCGCGACCCACGGGTGGCTGGTTCCCGTGCACTTCTCGAGTGGATGCTCCAAGCGGCCGATGCGCTGGCGGACAACCGTGCAGATTCTCTCCGGCCCCGGCTTCGTGCCGGGGGTGGCGACCCTCAGGGCCACAGGTTTCGCGTGCGACGCGTTCATTTGTGCCGAACCGGATGCGGACTCAGTGATCGCGAAGCTGCGTTAGCAGGGCTCGGGCCGTTCGGGTTCGTTCCCGACCCTGGGATGGCCCTGGGGAGTGCGTCTTGTGAGACGTCCTCGGCGTCGCGCCCCCAACTCCGGCTCGCTTGGGTCTCTCGCACCTTGACGGTCATCGAGCCGGTGCGCGCGGGAGCGACCGAGGGCGTCACACTCGAATCCGTCGAGGTGCGCGAGGTCGTCGAGCACGCTTGAAGCGAAGGCGCAGGTGACTCGCCGCCTCGCTCGTCGGCAGATCGGCGGCGAGCGGTTGAAAGCTCTGATTCAGCTTTGCAAGGCGGAGGTCGCCGGTTCGAAGTGCGATGGAGGGAACGAATGCCGCGACCGGAAAGCTCTTACCGCACAACGCCACGTGGAGGCGTACGCCTCGGCGGTTGTGCGAGGTACGGCTCCGCAGCGGGCGGGACTCGCAGTGCGCCTGCAGGCCCTCGGCGGATCGACGTCAGTACGTGACGTCGATCCGCTGGGTGACGGGATCGACGGTGATCTCTCCACCGCTCGGGATCACGTACTGGGGATCGGTGTGGCCGAAATCCACGCCTCAGGCGACGGGCATGCGCGGGTCGTACTCCCCAACTGCGGTCAAGACGGCCGCGTGCTGAGCGGCGAGGTACTCCTCCTTTGCCTCGGGCGAGTTCGGTTGCTCGTGCGACCACGCCTTCGGGCGGCCCCAGATCAGCGCGGCGAACTGGGATAGCAGGCGGCGCTCCCCCATGCCCATCAGTACGCGGTAGACGTACGACGCGGGTGGTAGCTCCTCCGAGGTCTCGAGGAAGAGGACGGCACCCTCGCAGGACTCGGACGCTGGCAGGTAGCGGCTCGCCCGCAAGTGGAAGTCGCCGATCTCGAGGCTCCCGCCCCAGGCGGGGCCGGTCACCTTGGACTGCGGGCCGTGCCATGACCAGCCTTCGGACGGGAACATCGTCGGCTCGGCGAGGAGACTGTCCGGGTCGTTCCAGTTGCGTTCCTCATCGGTGTACTCGTCGACGGCCGTCACCGTGTACGTCTCGTGGGTGAAGAGGGCGCGACGCAGCGACTCGCGAGTGAGCGGATGCATGGACCCTGGCCGGCCGAGTTGAACCATGACCGCGCCGCCGTGGTAGGAGACGACATCGAGGTTCCAGAGGAACAGGTGTAGGTTCGTGTTGTCGCTGTAGCCAAAGAAAGGCTTCGGGGTGCCGGCAAGGATCTCGCCGTCGAGATGCGCGAGCACCTTCAGCTCGTCCTCGCCTCCGATGCTTGTCACCACGGCACGAATCTCGGGATCCGCGAACGCGGCGTGGATGTCTCGGGCCCGCTCGGATGGCGACGCGTGAGGAGCACGGGTCGTCGGGTACTCGACCGGAACGAGACTGAGCTCGTCGCGGAGACGGCGTAGGCCGAGCTCGAAGGGAGCAGGGAACCGGGCCGCCGATCTCCCAGACGGGGAGAGGACGGCGACCGCGTCACCGGGTGCGGGCTTGGGCGGGTACCTGAAGGGCGTCATCGGTCGATCGCCGAACGATGCGCAGGATCACATCACCTCGCCGCCGGGGTGATCGGGGCGCCGGGCAGGTACGAGTACCGCTTTCAGCGCGATGAGCGGGTTGGTGTGCCGGGCGCCGCGTGGACGAGGTGACATCGGCGCCGGCGGCGACGAGCGGGAAACGCACGTGTGCCGCAGGTCGCGCGAGAAGGCGTCGAGGTCTTCCTCCGCCGTGACGACGCCGAGCGCGAGGTCGAGTCTCTCCGTGTTCCAACTCCTCGGGCGGCGGTTTCACCACCGAAGCGGGTGGTAACGACGTACGCGTCATCGAAAAGCGAGAGGAGAGGGACAGTGACCTCTGTGCTAAGACCGACGTTGACAAGGCTCGCCGTCGCCGTCGCCGTCATGGCTCTGATCGGACTCGCGTTCGCCCTCAACGCGAACTCGCAGTATTACGAGGAGGGTCAGTGCCGCGGGGTGATGGCAACGATCGTTGGCACTCCCGGGCCCGATCAGCTCGTGGGCACGCCCGCCCGTGATGTGATCGCCGCGGACGGCGGAGCCGATCAAATCCTTGCCGGTGGCGGGAACGACCTCATCTGTGCGGGTGTCGGAAACGACCAGGTGATGGGTGGCCCCGGGCCTGATCGAATCTTCGGCGGACGCGGAAGCGACCAGCTGCAAGGCAACGCCGGCGACGACAGAGTGTTCGGCCAGCGCGGAAGCGACCAGCTGCAGGGCAACGCCGGTGACGACAGCCTGTTCGGCCAGACGGGAAACGACGAGCTTCAGGGCAACGGCGGCGACGATCTTCTCGGAGGCGGCCGCGGCTTTGACCTAGGCGATGGAGGACGTGGGGCCGACGTCTGCTTTGGGGTGGAGCGCACTCGCAGCTGCCGTCGCGCCTAGTCCGCACCGGGCGATCCGCCCGTTTCGCCCGCGCTCGGGCGCTCGCCTCTCTTCGTGGATCCCGGTCGCGCCGACCGTCAGGCCGTCGCTTCCGCCAGCGCGGGCGGCACGGCGAGGTCGGTGGCTGCGAGCGCTCGCTCGAGCGCGTCGACGCAGCGCGGGCAGAACTGCGAGCCGGTTCCGCCCCGGATCTGCTCGAGCGCTTCCGCGAGCGAACGGGCGCCTCGGTAGGTGCGGGTCGACAGCATCGAGTCGAGCGCGTCGGCGAGGTGGATGATTCGCGCCCCCAGCGGAATCCGATCACCGCTCATCCCGTGGAGGTACCCGCTCCCGTCGTAGCGCTCGTGATGGTGTCGGATCGCCGGAACGGCATCGCCGAGGAAGCCGAGGCGCTCGATGATGCGCGCGCCTTCGTCGGCGTGGCGCTTGATGACGCCCCACTCCCCCTCTGTCAGCGCCGCCGGCTTGAGCAGGATCGCGTCCGGGACGGCGAGCTTCCCGATGTCGTGGAAGAGGGCGGCATGCCCGAGGACGTCGAGCTCTCCTCGCGAGAGCCCGAGCTCACGCCCGATCGCGAGCGAGAGCTCCTGCACCCGTCGGGCATGCCCGGCCGTGTACGCGTCGCGCGCGTCAACGGTCGCGGCGAGGCTCTCCATTGCCGCCATGGAACGCTCGCGAAGGAGCTGGTTCGCCTGCTCGAGAGACGCGTTCTGCGCGTGGATCGTCTCGTTCGCCTCTCGCAGCTTCTCCGCGCTTCGCTGCGCGTGGGAGAGGTATGCCGCCTGCGTCTTTCGCATGAGGAGAAGAGGGACCACGAACGCCGGCAAGGCGTAGACGCTCGCCGCGGAGTACGTCATCGCGATCGCGCCCGCGAGCACGCCGTAGCCGACGTAGTGCGGTAGGAGCCAGGCGAAGCGTTCCTGCCACACCGCCCCCCAACGCTCGTGCCCTTCGAGGCCGAGCCCAAGGCTCAAGAGCCCCGTGTTCACGAGGAAGTACGCTCCGCCGGCGACGGCCCCGGCGACGAACAAGTCGGCCGCGTGCCCGGCGGCCAGCGCATCGATGTCGAAGATGCCGGCGGCGGCGAGAGTCGCGAGCGAGAGCACACCGACGTTGAACACGACCTGGTGGAGAGGGGCTCGCCGCGCGCTCCACTCGACGGCCGCGATCGCGACCGCCACCGGGAGCGCTGCGCGCCCCCCGAACAGCGCTGCCGCGGAGACGGCGCCCACCGCGCTGACCGATATCGATCCCTGCTCGACCGCGAGCGCGAGCGCCTGGGCGACGGCGACGAGCGCCATCGCGACCACGATCCCCGCCACGTCGGTGCTGCTGCCGACGAGGAGAGCGGCGAGGCCGGCTGCGATACCTCCGCCGCCGACGAGCGCGACGAAAGCCACGAGCACGGGCGAGAACGCGAGCACCCGCGGCGCGGGAACCGCTCGCGGCCGCTCTCGACGGCGCTCCTCCCGGGGTGCGCGCTTCTCGGGGCGGGGGAGCGCTACGAACTCCTGGTCCGCGTCCGACACCCAGCGGACCCGCGCCGCGGGCGCGGGGGGCGCCGCCGCCGTTCCCCGGCCGTCTCCGGCGGCGACGACGCGATTCCGACCCTGGAGCTTGGCGCGGTAGACGGCGAGATCGGCGTGGTGGATCAAGTCGTTCGCGTCGGTTCCGTCCATGGGGAAGGACGCGACTCCCAGTGAGATCGTGGCGCGAATCGGCTCGCTCGCGGTCTGGATTCCGGAGAAGGATCGAAGCTCGACGGCGGACCGGATGCGCTCGGCGATCTCGAGCGCCTGCTCGGCCGACGTCTCCGGAAGGAGGAACGCGAACTCCTCGCCCCCGAACCGGGCGGCGACGTCGTAGTCGCGAAGCTGGCCGCGGACCGTCGCGGCGACGCCCTGGAGCACGGTGTCCCCGGCGAGGTGTCCGTACCTGTTGTTGATCTCGCGCAGAAGGTCGAGGTCGGCGACGATCACCGAGAGGGGTCGCCCGAAGCGCGTCGCGCGCGCCAGCTCCTCGCGCAGCTGGGCGGCGAAGTGCCGTGCGTTGAAGAGTCCCGTCTTGGGGTCAACGCGCGCCTCCTCCTGAAGACGCGGGACGGCGAGCGAGCGGTGGATCAGAAGCAGAGGAGTGAGCGCGATCGGAACCAGCCACGCGTTCGTCTTCCAAGAGCAGGCGACGACCACGCCGAGTCCCGCCAGCACGAGATCGGTCGAGAGGCTTTCGAGGGAGAAGAGCCCTGTTTCCCGCAGCGAGTGGCCGCGGGCGAAGCGGAGCATCGGCGCGAGGATCAGGTGATTCAGCACGATCAACGTGAGCGCCGCGGCGACGCCGGCGAGCGCGAGTCGCGCGTCGTCGCTTCCTGCCCGGCCGCCCGCGTTCAGCACGAGCCGACCGGCTGCCGCTGCGGCGAGCATGCTGAGGGTGCAGTTCGCGATGTTGAACGTCTGGATGTACCAGCGATAGCGCTCCTTCAGCCACTCGGGTACGTGCGCGACGACCGCGACGAGTGGAATGAGCTCGATCGGCAGGAGAAGTGCCGCCGCGAGCAGGAACACCGCGGTCGTGTGGTACGCCTGGTCGCGGGGGGTAACGACGACGAACGCCTGTGCGAGGGCGGCGGCGGCGGTGACGATCCCGAAGAGCATCCAGGCGTCCGGGCCGAAGGGCTGCGGCGCTCCGACGGCGAGCGCCGTCGCGCCAGCAGCCCCGACCAGTACGGCGGTGAGGTAGGCGTATGCGGAGGCGGTAAGCGACTCCTTCGGCCCCTCCTCGGCGAGCTCGCCGACGAACGAGACGTTGTTCGGTACCGCGCTCATCGCCCCTCGTACGCGTGCTGCCGCCTACTGAACCCAGGTACCGCGGTTCCAGGCAGCGTCGGGAAGGACGCCGTCCGTCGTCTGCCCCGCGCTCCACGTCGCCGAGGCGAAGTACGTCCGGTTCCACGCCGCGGTTGCCCAAGCGTCGCGGTTCCATGCCGCGCTGTTCCAGGCGGCGCTTGCAAACGTCGTGCGGTTCCAGGCAGCGTCGGCCTGCGCGGTCCTGTTCCACGCCGCCTCGTCGAAGACCGGCACCGTTCCGCCGTTCGGGTCGGCGATGAGGAAGCTGTTCAGGGCCGCGTTCGGATTCGGCGCGTCGCTTCCGCTGTTCGAGGCTCCCGCCTTGATCTCGCCGACTCCCATCGCGAGCGACGTCGGGTTCGAGCCTGGCTGGGCGCGGAGCATGAGCGCGCCCTTGACCATGTCGGGCGTCCAGGACGGGTGCGCGCCGAGAAGCTGAGCAGCCGAGCCCGCGACGATGGGCGCCGAGAACGAGGTCCCGGACATCCACATGTACCCCGGGGCGACGACCCGCTCCGGATGCTCGTTGTACATGGTCGACGTCGACGGAACCGCACCTCTGATGTACCGTCCAGGCGCGCTCAGCTCGGGCTTCGCGAAGCCGTCGAGCGTGTATCCGAAGGACGACCAGGGAGCCGCGAAGTCGTCGGAAGCGGCGAGCGTACCGTTGCTGTCGATCGCGCCGACGGTGATCACGAACGGGTCGTTCGCGGGCGCGTAGGGGACGCCGCTCGCGGCGCCGCTGACGGCGTCGTTTCCTGCCGCCGTGACGACGACGACTCCGGAGAGCCAGAGCTTCTCGACCGCCTTGTCGAGCGGGTCGTACATGAAGCTCGACTGCGTCGACGAGCCGAGCGAGAAGTTGGCGACGCGGATGTTGTACTTGCCTTTGTTCTGGTAGATCCAGTCCGCTGCCGCGATCACATCGCTCGTCATCCCCATCCCGCTGTCGTCGAGGACGTCGAGCGAGACGATGTTCGCCGTGGGAGCGACGCCCGCGTAGTCCGCGCCCGCGCCCGCGGCGAGGCTCGCGACGAAGGTGCCGTGTCCGCGTCCGTCTCCCGCCGAGTTCGGCGTCGACGAGGTCAGCGTAACCTCGGCCGACACGCGACCGGCGAGATCCGCGCGAGAGGCATCGACGCCGCTGTCGACGATCGCGATCGTCGGCGGCTTCGGCTGAATCCCGATCCAGAAGTTGCGCACGCCGGCGACGTCGGGCCAAAGCTGCGGGTTCGAGAGGGTCCCCTTCGCTCCGACCTTCGCGTCGGAGACGATCGTTCCGACCGTCGAGTTCTTGTCGAGCGCGCTGATCTGCGCGCCAGTCAGCTCGGAGGCGACGCCGTTCGTGACCGCGTACTTCCTCTTGATCCCCCTGGCGGTGCCGGGGTTCGACTTGATCGCGCTCGTGATCGCGCTCGCGACTGCGGTCGTGCTCGCGCCGCGAACTCCCCCGACGATGACGTTGAACTTCGCAGATGGGGTCGCGAGCGCTTGGCTACGGAGCGTGGCCGGCATCCGGGCCGCGCTGGCCGTAACTGCGAGCACGAGCTGAAGCGCGCTCACGAGTGCGAAGACGAAGACGATTGCTGCCGTCCGGCCGCGCCCGCCTCGGCCCCAGACGGCGCTCGAGCGCGAGCCGGACGCCCTCGGCGCACGCCGATCCGAACGATGATCCTGCCGCATAGAAACTCCCTTCGTCGCGCAGCCGCGCGATCCGCAGTTGAAAGGGGGAACGTGCACACCGTACGAGCGGGAAGCGGGGCGATCTTCCCCCAACAGGGGCATACGCCCCGCTAGAGAGACACCGTGTTCGTGCCATCGACGCGGCGTAGCGGCCGCCGCGCGTGCGAGACCGCTAGTCTCCGCGCATGGCTTCCGACGGGAGACCGGGCCTCGTCGAGCGGCTCGCCGACGGGCCGGTGATCTGTGCCGAGGGCTACCTCTTCGAGCTCGAGCGGCGCGGCTACCTGCAAGCAGGCGCGTTCGTGCCGGAGGTCGTCCTCGAGCATCCCGAGCTCGTCGCGGCGCTTCACCGCGAGTTCGTCCACGCGGGCTCGGACGTCGTCGAAGCCTTCACCTATTACGCGCACCGGGAGAAGCTCAGGATCATCGGCCGGGAAG
>JALZGN010000009.1 GCA_030861005.1 Actinomycetota bacterium | reverse complement strand
GGGGCTCCTGGGAAAGGTGTCCGCTCCGCCAACCCCCTATCCGCGCGGAAGCGCGTGGTAGAGGATGCGCGTCCCCGACGAGAGGCGCTCGGAGCGGACGACGCGGAAACGCTCGGAGAGGGCACGCTCGAACGGCTCGCGGTCGTAGTCGGGATGCGCGCCCGGCCGCTTCCGCGCGAGGAGGCGCGCGACCCGCGGGTCGTCCCGAGTGGCGAATTCGATCACGAGCGCAGTCTCGAGGTCGGCGAGCCACGTTAGGAACTCCGGCACGGGAACGTTGCCCGAGATCACGACGTGGTGGAGGACAGCGAGGCAGAGCGTCAGGTCCGGCTTCCCGCGCGCCTCGAGCGGACGGCGCTCGCGCCCGCGCCACCCGAGACCCGGGGAGGGATCGGTGACGTCGAGGACGAGAGGGAGGATCGTCGACTCGCCCTCCTCGGCGAGCGTGCGGTAGAGGGCGTCGACGACCGCCGCGTCGCCGTCGAGCGCGAGAACGTAGCACGCGTTCTCGCCCGCGATCCGCGAATGGCGGCCCTCGTTGCACCCGATGTCCCAGACGAGTTCCGAGGCGCGAGCGTGGACGACCTCGCGGACGAACGTCTCCTTGCGCGTCGCGTCCGCGCCGGTGTACGAGGTGGTGGCGGCGTACTCCGACCACTCGCTTCCGCGCGGCTTCCACTCGAGGCGGCGGACGAGCCGCTCGAGCCGGCGGACGTTGGCGAGGATCAGCTCCTTCTTGAACCCGGCCTGGCGAAGCTCGCGCTTCACGTCCCGGTCGCTCTCACCGTGGCGCCGCTCGAGGCGCGCGTGGAGGGCGACATTCGTGAGGACGCCCCGACGGAAGAGGTCGCGGAACGAGAGGGCTCGCCGGGCCTCCGCCGGCGAGATCCCGCGCACGCTGCCGCGAAGCCACGGCTGGAAGGCAATGCCCTTGTACGCCTGGAGGAGGAGCGGGTTCAAGAAGAGCATGCAGAACTGGCGGTACCCCTGCCACGGCTCGCCCGGCTCGAGCCGCTCGAACGACCCCACGTCCACGAAGACGGGCTTCGCGCCGCGCCACTGCACGTTGTACGAGGAGGCGTCCTTCATCGTCACGTCGTCTGCGATCGCCAGCGCGAGGAGGTCGAGCTCGAGGAGCGCCGCGTCGCGGAGCATCGCGAAGGGCCACTCGTACGGGTAGGAGATGAAGGGAATGCGCTCGTGCTCGAGGACGGCGGCGGCGCCGGCACGGAGCGGCTCGGGGAGGGCGGCGCCGTCGACTTGCGTCGTCGGCACGAGCTTGCCCGTCCGGACGGCCTCGGCGAAGAACGGGGCCCCGGAAACGGCTCGCCAGTCGGCGAGGCCGCGCTCGCTCAGCGCGCGGAGGACCCGCCCGTTGTCGTAGAAGACCCGGCTGTCCCAGTCCCGGAACGAGCCGGGGTCGACGGCGGCCGCGCCCCTCCTACGGCTTTCCGACCGGCTCACGCGCGCGCTCGTAGCTCGCGCTTTCGGCCGCCGGTCCCGGCGCCTTCGGCTCGTCGGGCTTCCGGAGCCGGAGGAGCACGAGCAGGCGGTTCCAGTACATCTTCAGGAAGACCCCGACGGCCGCGATCCCGCCCAGGATCGTCGAGATCAGCATGCTCCCCGTGCCGGGATCGATGTAGCCGAGGTTCATCTCAGGTCTCCTTGTGAGCGGCGAAGCGAGTCGAGGAAGCGGGCTATCTTACCGGCCGTGGTCGAAGCCTCTCGACGTTGACCATCACCTGATCTCCGGCGGCGGGCTCCGCCGCACGTAGGCTGAACACGACCCCAAGGAGCGCCCGTGAGGATTCGTCCGGAAGAGATCACGTCGATCCTGAAACAGCGGATCGAGGAGTACGACGTCGAGACCGACCTCGCCGAGGTCGGCACCGTCCTCCAGGTCGGGGACGGCCTCGCGCGCCTCTACGGGCTCGAGAACTGCATGGCGATGGAGATGCTCGAGCTCGAGCACGGCGTCACGGGGATCGCGTTCAATCTCGAGGAGGACAACGTCGGGAGCCCGCTCTTCGGCGAGTGGGAGCACGTCTCCGAGGGCGAGCCCGTGAAGCGAACGGGCCGCGTCGCGAGCGTGCCCGTCGGAGACGAATTGATCGGGCGGATCGTCAATCCCCTCGGCGAGCCGCTCGACGCCGGCGGCCCGATTCGCACGAGCGAGGCGCGCCCGCTCGAGTTCAAGGCGCCGGGCGTCGTCCAGCGACAGCCCGTGAAGGAGCCGCTCCAGACCGGCATCAAGGCCATCGATTCGATGATCCCGATCGGGCGCGGCCAGCGGGAGCTGATCATCGGCGACCGCTCGACCGGGAAGACGGCGATCCTCGTCGACACGATCCTGAACCAGAAGGGCCAGGACGTGATCTGCGTCTACGTCGCGATCGGCCAGAAGGCCTCGACGGTGGCGCAGGTATACGAGCGTCTGAAGGACGCGGGAGCGATGGACTACACGATCATCGTGAGCGCCTCCGCGACTGAGGCGGCCCCGATCAAGTGGATGGCGCCGTTCGCGGGTTGCGCGATGGGCGAGCACTTCCTCTACTCCGGCCGCCACGCGCTCTGCATCTACGACGACCTCTCCAAGCACGCTGACGCCTACCGGCAGATGTCGCTCCTACTCCGGCGGCCGCCCGGGCGGGAGGCGTTCCCCGGCGACGTCTTCTACCTCCACTCGCGCCTCCTCGAGCGCGCGTGCAAGCTCGCGGACGAGCTGGGCGGCGGGTCGCTGACCGCGCTTCCGGTCATCGAGACGCAGGCGGGCGACGTGTCGGCCTACATCCCGACGAACGTGATCTCGATCACCGATGGCCAGATCTTCCTCGAGAGCGGCCTCTTCTACTCGGGTGTCCGGCCGGCCATCAACGTCGGCATCTCCGTCTCGCGCGTCGGCGGGAACGCGCAGACGAAGGCGATGAAGAAGGTGGCGGGGCGGCTCCGCCTCGACCTCGCCCAGTACCGGGAGCTCGAGGCGTTCGCGCAGTTCGGGTCCGAGCTCGACCCGCAAACGCAGCGGACGCTCGCGCGCGGCGAGCGGATGGTCGCCACCCTGAACCAGGCGCAGTATCAGCCGTGGCCGATGGAGGAGCAGGTGGTCGCGATCTTCGCCGGGATCAACGGCTACCTCGACGACGTGCCGGTCTCGCAGGTGCCCCGCTTCCAGGACGAGCTTCGCGAGCACCTGCGAAGCGAGGAGGCGACCTACGCCGAGATCGGCGAGAAGAAGGATCTCTCCAATGAGCTCACCGAGCGGATGCACGCCGAGATCCGGCGGTTCAAGGGGAACTTCGCCGTGCGCGACGAGGCCGCCCTTCCGGGCGCCACGGCGTAGATGGCCTCGGTCCAGGACATCAAGCGGCGCGTCGGCTCGGTCAGGAATACGCGCAAGATCACGAAGGCGATGGAGCTCGTCGCCGCGGCGAAGCTCCGCCGGGCCGAGGCGCGGATCGAGGCCCTCCGTCCCTACGCCGACCGGATGCGCGAGCTCATGATCGGAACGGCGCGCGCCACGCCTGCCCGCGGCTTTCCGCTCCTCGAGGCGCGCGAGGACGTTCGCGCCACCGCGATCCTCCCACTGACCGGCGATCGCGGCCTCGCGGGCGGGTTCAACGCGCAGGCGCTCCGGCGCTCGTTCGCGCTCGAGCGCGAGGCGCGCGGCGCCGGACAGGACGTTCGCTGGCTCGTCGTCGGGAAGAAGGGCCGCTCGACGCTTCGCTTCCGCCGCTACGAGGTGGAGTGCGCGTGGACCGACTTCACCGACCGACCCACGTACGCGGATGCGAGCGCGATCGCGCACAAGGTCGCGGATCTCTTCACCGCCCGCGAAGTCGACCGCGTCGTCATGGTCTACAATCAGTACGTCTCGGCGCTCACGCAGCGCGTCACCGAGGAGGATCTGCTCCCGATTCCGCGCCGCGTCCTCGAGGAGGACGAGCGCCGAAGCGCGTACGAGATCGCGCTCGAGGGCGACTTCATCTACGAGCCGGAGCCCGAGGTCATCCTCGAGCGCCTACTTCCGACGTATCTCGAGACGACGATCTTCCGCGCGCTCCTCGAGTCGGCCGCCTCCGAGCACGGGGCGCGCATGACCGCGATGCGAAACGCTTCCAAGAACGCAGGCGAGCTCATCGACCGCCTGACGCTCGAGATGAACCGCGCGCGGCAGGCCGAGATCACGCAGGAGATCCTCGAGGTGGTCGCCGGCGCGGACGCTCTCACGCAGTAGCGTCTTGCCGGGAGGGCGAGGGAGCGGCGGCCGTTTCCCGTTCATCGTGCTCGTGCTCGCGCTCGTCGGCGTACTCGCCGCGGCCGGCTCGGGGCTCCAAGATACGCCGCCCCCGGCGCGCGGCGGCTCCGACGGGCAGCGCGACGCAGCGCGCGGCGGCGACCGGCTGACGATCGCGTGGGGCGACGCTCCCCACTCGCTCGACCCCGCATTCGCAGTCGACCGGACGGCGGAGAACCTCGTCCTGAACATCTTCGACCCGCTCGTCCGCCTGGGTCCGCACCTCGAGCCCGTTCCCAGCCTCGCGAGCCGCTGGGAGACGAGCGGCGACGGCCGGCGGATCACCTTCGTGCTGCGCCGAGACGCGACCTGGACGAACGGTCAGGCCGTCACCGCGGCGGACTTCGAGTACGCCTGGAAGCGCGTTCTCGCTCCCGAGACGCGCTCGCCGACCGCGTCCCGTCTCTTCCCAATCGCGCGCGCCGCCGCCTACCACGCCTGCTCCGGCGACGACTGCGCTCGGCTCGCCAAGGCCGTCGGCGTTCGCGCCGTGGGCGAGCATCGCCTCGTCGTGACGCTTGCGCGGCCTCGCGCGTGGTTCGTCGGCGAGCTCGCCGATCCCGCCTTCCTCCCCGTCCGGCACGAGACCGTCGAGCGCTTTCGGTCGCGGTGGACCGACCCGGAGAACATCGTCACCAACGGCCCGTTCTCGCTCGCGGCGCTCGACGAGGACTCCGTCTCCCTCGTTCGGAACCCCACCTGGCGGGACGCGGCCCGGGTCACCCTCGCCCGCGTCGACGGACGCTTCGTGCACGGCGCCGCTGCCCGGCTGCAGGCGTTCGACGCAGGCATCGCCATGGTCCTCGACGGTACCGGCCTCCCGGGCGACGAGCTCCCGTCGCTTCGCGAGCGAGAGGAGTACGAGACCTACCCCGCGCTTGGTGCCTACCTCTACGCGTTCAACCTGGCGACGATCGAGGACGTGCACCAGCGTCGCGCCATGGCGCTCGCGATCGACCGCGAAGGGATCGCCGCGAACGTCCTCGGAGCGGACGTAACGCCGGCGACGCGGTTCGTCCCGCTCGGGACACCGGACCGCGGGGAGCGGCCGCCCCCGTCGCCGTGGCTTCCGCCCGGAGGCGACCTGGACGCAGCGCGCCGAGAGCTCGCGGAAGCGCGGGTCGTCAAGCGCCGGGTCACGCTCCTGCACGTCGATGCGGGTCGAAACGGTGACATCGCGACCGCCGTTCGCGGCGCCTGGCGCGCGCTCGGGATCGACACGGCGATCCGCGCCCGAGACCCCGAGCGCTACCTCGACTTCCGCGGCCCGCTCGGCGCCGGCTCGGTCGACGTGTACCAGGTCGAAAGCAAGTACCGCTACCCCGACGCCTTCGCGGCGCTCGACGACTGGACGTGCGGCGCCGAGCGAAACAAGACGAACTTCTGCAGCGCCTCCTACGATGCCCTCGTCTCGCGGGCGCGCCTGGAACCCGCCTCGGCAGTGCGCGAACGGCTCTACGCGAGCGCGGAGCGAATCCTCTCCGGCCAGCAGGGCGCGTTTCCGGCCGCACCGGTCTTCTGGCCGACCTACGAGAACCTCGAGTCGCTCAAGGTGAAGGCTTCGTTCTCGATCGACCCGCTCGGTCGGATCGATCTCGCGGCCGTCGACGTCCGCTCCTAGCACGGCGGGCGATGGCTGTCTAACCGCGAGGCGCGGGCGTCGTCTATACCGGAGACCGAGCCGCCTTCGCGCGCGCGGGCCGCCGTGTCGAGTAGACTCGCGCGCCGAACCGAGGCTCGAGGAGCCCGAACCGATGGCGACTGTCGCACCCGAGACGACCGAAGCCCTTCCGGCCGGCGCCGAGGGCGAGGAGCAGATCGCCGGCAAGTCGCCGCGCGAGCTCTTCTGGGCGCGCTTCAAGGAGGACCGAGCCGCGCTTATCGGCTTCGCCATGATCGTCGCCCTCATCGCCCTCGCCGCGTCGGCCGGGCTCATCGCGAAGGCGGTCGGCCACGGGCCGCACGAGGCGTTCCTGTTCGAGACGACGGACGAGTTCGGGATCCCGAACGAGGCGCCGAGCAGCGCGTTCCTCTTCGGTGCCGACGCAAACGGTCGCGACGTGTTCGTCCGCGTCCTCTACGGCGCGCGGACGTCACTCTTCGTCGCGCTCCTCGCGACCGGGCTTGCCGTCGCCTTCGGGATCATCGTCGGCCTCGTCGCCGGCTACTTCGGCGGTGCCGTCGACACCTTGCTCTCGCGGACGCTCGACATCTTTCTCGCCATGCCGACCCTCCTCTTCGCGGTCGGCATCGCAGCGGCGTGCGGCACGACGGCGGAGGGGTGCCTCGGAGGGCTCATCAAACCGAGCCGCGTCCTCGTCGCGGTCATCATCGCGCTCTTCACGTGGCCCTACATAGCGCGCATCGTGCGTGGCAACACGCTCTCCATCCGGGAGAAGGAGTTCGTCGAGGCCGCCCGCTCGCTCGGCGCCGGAAACGGTCGGATCATGTTCCGCGAGGTCCTGCCCAACCTCGTCGCGCCGATCATCGTCTACGCGACGCTCCTCATCCCGAGCAACATCCTCTTCGAGGCGGCTCTCTCGTTCCTCGGTCTCGGTGTTCCCGAGAAGATCCCGTCGTGGGGCGGCATGCTCTCCGACGCGTCGGAAGGCGGCCTCTACCAGACGGCCTGGTGGCTGATGCTCTTTCCGGGCCTCTTCCTCCTCGCGACGACGCTCGCCTTCAACCTGCTCGGTGACGGTCTTCGGGACGCGTTGAATCCGAGGAGCGGGCGCTGACGCGGCGAAACCTAACTTCTCCCCAGGTCGCTCGTCCCAGCCCCTAGTGGCCTCATTCCATCTGTCCGACAACAAGGAGGTACGAGCCCGTTGAGACCTTTCCACCGTGACGTACGGGAGCCGAGACGCCGCCGTGCGCTCCCACTCGCCGTCCTGGCACTTGCGCTCGGGCTCTCGCTCGTCGCGGCCGGGTGCGGGGGAGGCGGCGATGGCGGAGGCGAGGAGCCCGGCGGCCAGAGCGCCCAGTCGGGCGGCAAGCCGAGGAAGGGCGGCACCTTTCGGATCGGCATCGAGGACGCCTTCGAGTTCACCGGCGGCTTCGACCCGACCGGCGAGTACCTCAGCACCGCGTGGAGCCAGTTCCGGGCGTTCCTCGTCCGGTCGCTCGTCGGCTACAACCTGAAGCAGTCGGACGAGGGCGGGAACGACCTCGTCCCCGACCTCGCGACCGATGTTCCGGAGCCGACGGACGGCGGCAAGACCTACACGTTCCATCTCAGGGACGGGGTCAAGTTCGGCCCGCCGGTCAGCCGGGAGGTGACGTCGAAGGACGTCCTCTACGCGTTCGAGCGAATCGGGACCCCGGATCTCGTCGCCCAGTACGGGCTCTACTACCAGGAGATCGCCGGGATGAACGAGTTCCAGAGCGCGGGCGGTCTTTCGAAGAAGGGGAACACGATCTCCGGGATCGAGACGCCCGACGACAAGACGATCGTCTTCCACCTCAACAAGCCGGTTGGTGACTTCCTCTTCCGGGTGGCGATGCCGGCGACCGCCCCGATCCCGCGGGAGGTGGCGGGCTGCTTCACGCAGGCGGGCGAGTACGGGCGCTACGTGATCTCCTCCGGCCCCTACATGCTCGAGGGAAGCGACCAGCTCGACGCGTCGAGCTGCTCGGCGCTCAAGAAGTCGGGCCCGATCAAGGGCTACCAGCCGGACAAGCAGATCGTCTACGTCCGAAACCCGGACTACGACCAGGCGACGGACGACATCCGGGAGAACTTCCCCGACCGCTTCGAGTTCACGACCTCCTCGAACCTGGACGACATCCTGGAGCGGATCACGGCGGGCAACCTCGAGACCTCGGACAACGCACCGACCCCGAAGGTGCTCGCGCAGTACTCGCGTGACCCGAACCTGAAGAACCGGCTCTACAGCTACCCGGCGGACGGGATCTACTACTTCACGATGAACCTGTCGCAGCCCCCCTTCGACGACATCAACGTCCGCAAGGCGGTGAACTCGGCGATGGACAAGCGGGCGCTCCAGCGCGTCCGTGGAGGCCCGATCCGCGGCGAGATCGCGACGCACGCGATCGCGAACAGCATGTTCAACGACGAGCTCAAGGACTACGACCCGTACCCCTTCGACCGAAACCAGGCGAAGGAGTACATGAAGCAGTCCA
>JALZGN010000289.1 GCA_030861005.1 Actinomycetota bacterium | reverse complement strand
TCAGAGGAAGGAGGTGAAACGAATGATCAGCTTCTTCACCCATCTGAACGCGTGGATGGACGCCAGCCGCAAGCGCGAGGAGGGGCAGACCATGGCCGAGTACGGCGTGGTTCTCGCCGTCATCACGCTCGGCGTCGTCCTGGCGCTCGGCATCCTCTCGGGCGCGATCAGCGACGCGATCGACAGCGTCGTCGGCTACCTCTAGACCCAGGACGTAGGCACATGTCCGAGGCGGGCCTGCCCGGGCTGGGTGGGCCCGTCATTTCCTAGGCGGACGATCAAATCGAAGAAATGAAGCGAAGGATTTTCAGGCAGAACGAGCAGGGACAGACGATGACGGAGTTTGCACTCGTGCTTCCGATCCTCGCCTTCCTTCTGTTCGCCGTCGTGCAGTTCGGGATCGTCTTCCACAACTACATCACGATTACGGACGCAGCTCGCGCGGGCGCCCGAGAAGCGGCCGTCTCGAAAGACGAGGCGAGCCCGGCCGGAAACGCCGAGGCGACGGTCCGCGCTTCCGCTGTCAACCTCGACCAGGGTGACCTCGACGTGGCCGTCTCCGCCAATCCCGGGTGGCAGAACGGCGCGGACGTAACCGTCACGGCGTCCTATCCGTACGAGATCAGCCTCGTCGGCGTCGTCGTCGTGGACGGAACGTTGACGAGCTCGACGACGGAGCGGATCGAGTGACCCGGCTCCGCGAACAGGACGGACAGGCGACCGCCCTCTTCACGGTGTTCGTCTCGACGCTCGTCCTCGTCGTCGCGGTCGCCGCCGTCCTCGACGTCGGGGCCTGGTTCCGCACGGATCGGAAACTCCAGGCGAACTCGGACGCGGCGGCGCTCGCCGGCGCGCAGGCGCTCCCCGAGGACCCGGGCGCGGCAATCGCGATGGCGCTCGCATACGCGGCGAAGAACGGCGGCGACGTCGAAGCGGGCGACGTCGCGATCCAGTCGACCGTCGTCCCGAACGACACGATCGTGATCGACTCCGACCGTGACGCCGAAGGCGTCTTCACGCCGGCCGTCGGTCTCGACTCGGTCGAGGTCCACGCGCATGCGAAGGCGCGGACGGGCACGCTCTCGAGCGCGCTTTGGGTCACGCCGATCGTCGTCAACTGGCAGCACCCGAAGCTCACGTGCAAGCCGCGTCCGTGCTTCGGGCAGCCGACGGTGCTCGAGTACTACCACCTCAAGACGAGCGGGCCGTCCGGCCCGATGGGTCCCGGCTCGTTCGGCTTCATCAACCTGACGACTTCGACCAACCCGGGGACGAGCGAGCTCCGAGAACAGATCCTTCACGGTTACAGCCGGTACATGGATCTCGGGAACTACAGCGCTCGGACGGGAAACCCGTTCAGCGGTATCGAGGACGTTCTCACCGCGCGTACCGGAGAGGAGATGCTCTTCCCCGTCTACAAGCGGTTGATAGGGACGGGGTCGAACGCGAAATACGAAATCATCGGCTGGGTCGGGTTCGTCATCACGAGCATGGACCTCACCGGAACAAACGAGAAGTTCTACGGCTACTTCACGCGCGTTATCTGGAAGGGGATCGCAGCCACGTCTTCTAAGCAGCCGAGTTTCGGAGCGTACGCGGTCGAGCTCATTGAATAGACAAGTCAAAACAAATGGAGAAAGCGCGGGTCACATGACATACAGGTTGAGAAACATCGGCATCGCGATCGTGCTCGCTCTCGTGGCGGGGCTGATGACGGTCGTCTACGTCACGAACTACAAGCGCGAAGTCCGAGACGCGGAGGCGAACGTGACCGTGTACGTCGCCGCGAAGGACATCCCGGCCGGTACGAGCGGCGCCGAGATCGCCGACCAGGGGATGCTCTCGGAGCAGGAGATCGCGAAGCGAAGCGTGACGCCGGGAGCGATCTCGAGTCCCGACCAGATCGCCGACAGGGTCTCGTCGGAGACCATCTACGTCGGCGAGCAGGTTTCCACTCGCCGGTTCACGACCGAGGAAGCGCGGGGGATCCGAGCCGAGCTCACCGGTACGAAGCGCGCGATCCAGATCGCCGGAAACCAGCACCAGCTGCTCGCGGGGACGCTCGAAGACGGCGACCATGTGGACGTCGTCGCGAGCTGGAACGTCCCGGAGGGAAAGACGAACCACTACGCGCGCATCGTCCTCCGCGACATCGTCGTCCTCAAGGCGTCGGGGACGGCGGGGACGAGCGAGAAGCTGACGAGCCCAAACGACTCCTCGCTCTCGGTCATGCTCGCGATTACCGACGCCCAGGCCCAGAAGCTCTTCTGGATCACGAAGAACGGCGACTGGTCGCTCCAGCTTCGCCCCACCGACGACGCGGCCGATAGCCCGCCGAGCGCCGAGACCGCCCGGACCCTCCTCCGCGACGGCTCCCGCTCGGCCCTCGGCCTCGGAAAGGACGACTGATGAGCGCTCATTCTTCCGTCGCGACCCGGGAGAAGACCCGGGTCTACGTGACCGGCGACTGCGAGGGCCTCGCGGATCTCCGCCAGGCGCTCGCCCGCCACGTCGAGCTCGACTTCGTCGGCGCTGCCCAGCAGCTCGGCGAGGCGGCCGGAGCCCTTCGGGGCGGCCACCTCGGCGCCGTTCTCCACGGCACGCGCAGCTCGACGCTCCCGCGCGGGGAGCTCGCGGCGATCCGCGAGCACACGCGCGCGCCGATCATCTTGCTCGCCTCAGGCGAGTCGTCGACCCTCCTCGAGGAGGCGCTCGAGGCAGACGTCGCCGACGTCCTCCTCCTCCCGCAGATGACCGAGAACGTCGTCTTCGCGATCCGAAAGGCGAGCCACTCGGGACGGCGGGCGCAGGGCCACGGCGGGCGACGCGGCCGGATCGTCACCGTCTTCTCGCCCAAGGGTGGAACCGGGAAGACGGTCATCGCGACGAACACGGCCGCCTCGGTCGCGAAGAACGAGGGCAAGAAGGCACTCCTCCTCGACCTCGACCTCCAGTTCGGAGACGCCGCGATCATGCTCGGGATCGAGCCCGAGAAGACGATCTACGACCTGGTCGTCGCTCCCGGCGAGCTCGACACGGAGAAGCTGAACGGCTACGTGACGCGACACGCGTCGAACCTCGACGTCCTTCCGGCGCCGCTTCGCCCCGAGGACGCCGAGCTCGTCACCGAGGCGAAGCTCGCACAGCTCCTCGAGGTCGCGCGCGAGTCGTACGACGTCATCGTCGTCGATACCTCGCCGTTCTTCCACGGCCCGATGCTCGCGACCCTCGACCGGACAGACGAGCTCATGCTCGTCTGCTCGCTGGACGTCCCGACGCTCAAGAACGTCCGACTCGCCCTCCAGACGCTCGAGCTCCTCTCCTTCCCCCCCGAGCGCGTCCGCCTCGTCCTGAACCGGGCGAACTCGAAGGTGGGCATGAAGCCGGGGGAGGTCGAGAGCGCACTCGAGGTCAAGGTCCGATTCGAGGTTCCGAGCGACCGAGCGGTCCCGATCGCCGTCAACCGAGGCAACCCTGTCGTCCTCGCCGAGCCTCGCGCCGACTTCTCCCGCGCGGCACGCGAGATGGCGAAGGCGGTGGTGCCGGCCGAGACGGCGCCGGCGCGCGCCGAGCGGCGCTGGTTCGGGAGGTAGGGATGGGCCTCCACGACCGCATCAAGACCGGGAACGGGAGCGGCGCGAGCGGAAACGGCGCCGACCCGCACGGCGCGCTCGCAACCGCGGCCCCGCGCCCCCACGGTCGGCCCGAGACCGGGAACGCCGACCCGTACGCGGAGCTCAAGACGCGCATTCACCATGCGTGCATCGCGAAGCTCGGCCCGCAGCTCTTCGGGGCGGAGGCGAACGGCGACCTCACCGAGCAGGTCATGCGGACGGTCACCGAGCAGCTCGCGCTCGACCGGACGCCGCTCACCCGCGACGAGCGCCGGCGGATCACGCGTGAGATCGCCGACGACATCCTCGGCTACGGGCCCCTGGAGCCGTTTCTCCACGACGACGGCGTCACGGAGGTCATGGTCAACAACTACGACCGGATCTATGTCGAGCGAAGCGGAAAGCTCGAGCGAACGAAGGCGGCCTTCGCCGACAACGCCCACCTCCTCCGCATCATCGACAAGATCGTCTCCCAGGTCGGCCGCCGAATCGACGAGTCGTCGCCGATGGTCGACGCGCGCCTGCCGGATGGAAGCCGTGTAAACGCGATCATCCCGCCGCTCGCGCTTCGCGGGCCGACGCTCACGATTCGGAAGTTCTCGCGCGACCCCTACACGATGGACGACCTGATCGAGTTCGGCTCGATCACGCCGCGGGCAGCGCACTTCCTCGCCGCGTGCGTCCGCGGAAAGCTGAACGTCCTCATCTCGGGCGGGACCGGCACCGGCAAGACGACGACCCTGAACGCGCTCTCCGCCTTCGTCCCGGGCGACGAGCGGATCGTCACGATCGAGGACGCGGCGGAGCTCCAGCTGCAGCAGGAGCACGTGATCACGCTCGAGTCCCGACCCCCGAACATCGAGGGTAAGGGGGAGGTTCGGATCCGCGAGCTCGTGCGAAACGCGCTCCGAATGCGGCCGGACCGGATCATCGTGGGGGAGGTTCGCGGGCCGGAGACCCTCGACATGCTCCAGGCGATGAACACGGGCCACGAGGGGTCGCTCACGACGATCCACGCGAACTCCCCGCGCGATGCGCTCTCGCGCGTGGAGACCCTCGTCCTGACGGCGGGGGTCGACCTTCCGCTTCGCGCGATCCGCGAGCAGATTGCGAGCGCGTTCGACCTCCTCGTCCAGATCAGCCGGCTCGTCGACGGCTCCCGGCGCGTAACCCACGTCTCCGAGGTGCTCGGGATGGAGTCGGACGTGATCACGCTCCAGGACATCTTCATCGCGAAGCCGCCCGACGAGGAGCATGCGACGACCGGGCACGCGAAGCTCCTCGGGCCGCTCGTCTGCACGGGCCTCAAGCCGCACTTCCTCGAGAAGATGGCGGCGAACGGCGTCTCGATGCCGGCCCACTTCTTCGACGAGGACGACGTCTACCGGCCGGCGTTCACGGCGGCGAGCTTCGGCGGCTTCTCGTGACGAAAGCCCTCTGCACAGTCGCCGCCGGACTCGTTCTCGCGCTCCCGCCAGCCGCGCTCGCGGCGAGCGAGATCCGCGCCGTCGACACGTCGGCCTACCCCGAGATCCGATTCACGGTGGAGACGCCGACCGCGGACCTGGCGCCGCCGGAGGTTCGTGAGAACGGGAGGCCCGTCGCCGGCGCGACGGCCGAGAACCTCGGCCGCGCGAAAAGCGTCATCCTCGCGGTCGACCGATCCGTCTCGATGACCGGCGAACCGCTTGTCGACGCGGTCGCGGCCGCGAGAGCGTTCGTCGCGGCGAAGCCGACGAGCGACCGGATCGCGATCACGACGTTCGCGGCGACGCCCGTCCTCCTCACGGACTTCTCGACGGCCACGATCGACGCCGACACCGCGCTTCGTTCGATCGCGGTCGACCCTGTCCAGGGAACGACCCTCTACGACGCGCTCGTGCTCTCGGCGCGGGCGCTCGCAGCCGAGCCCCTTCCCGGACGCGTCATCATCGTCGTGACGGACGGGAACGAGACCCGAAGCAAGGCATCCCTCGACGACGCGATCGCGGCTGCGCGCGACGCCGGCGCCTCGATCTACGTGGTTGCGATCGAAAGCGAGCGTTTCACTCCCGGGCCGCTTCGCCGGCTCGCAGACGAGACGGGTGGGACGTACGTCGGGGCCGCCTCGAGCGAGGCGCTCGCCGGGGTCTACCAGTCGGTCGCCGCGGAGCTTCAGCGGACTTGGCAGTTTCGCTACGTGACGGCCGCCCGGCCCGGGGAGCGGGTCGAGCTCGAGGCGCGCGCCGGCGGCCAGGCCGCTCGAACCGCGGTCGAGCTCCCGGGTCGCGCGAACGCGGCCGCGAAGCCGCAGGCGTCGCCCGTCCTCCCCGAACGCTTCCTCGAAGGGTGGTGGGGACCGCTTCTCCTCGGCGGCGGCGTTGCCCTCCTCGTGCTTGTCGCCGCGGTCCTCGCGTTCGCCGCCCCCCGGGGGAGCTGGCTTCGCTCCCGTCTCGCACCGCACGTCTTCGAGCGCGAGCGCGACGTCAAGCGACGCCGCGAGGGCGAGCGGATGGCGTTCGCCGCAAGCCTCTTCCACGCGACCGAGCAGACGTTCGGCCACCTCCGCTTCTGGACGAAGCTCCAGACCCTGCTAGACCGAGCCGACGTCCCGCTTCGGACGGTCGAGCTCGTCTACATGATGTCGGGGACGGCTCTCGTCGCCGGCCTCGTCGCCGCGATCGCCGGCGCGCCGACGCCGTTTCTCCTCGCCGCCTTTGGCGGCGGCATGCTCCTTCCCTACTTCTTCGTCGCTTTCAAGGCACGACGGCGGCTCAAGGCGTTCGACGCTCAGCTCCCCGACCTCCTCACGACGATCGCCGCCTCGCTCAAGGCCGGACACAGCTTCCGCCAGGGGATCCAGGCCGTCGTCGAGGAGGGGCAGGAGCCCGCCGCGAAGGAGTTCAAGCGCGTCCTCGCCGAGACGCGGCTCGGCCGCCCCATGGACGGCGCGCTTGCGGAGATGTCGCGCCGTGTCGGTTCGAAGAACCTGGAGTTCGTCCTCACGGCGGTCACGATCCAGCGACAGGTCGGCGGAAGCCTCGCGTCGATCTTCGACATGGTCGCCGACACCGTCCGAAACCGACACCAATTCACGCGCAAAGTGCGGGGATTGACGGCGATGGGCCGCGCCTCGGCGTACGTTCTGATCGCGCTCCCGTTCTTCGTCGCGGCGGCCGTGACCGTCATCAACGCGGAGTACATGCACCCGCTCTACCACAGTTCGACGGGCCACAAGATGATCGTGACGGGGCTTGTCATGATCGTGATCGGTTCGCTGTTCCTGCGGAAAATCGTCTCGTTCAGGGGTTGAACTGATGCTGCTTCTTTTCCTCGCACTCGCCTCGCTCGCGCTCGCCGTCTACCTCGTGGGCGAGGTCGCGACGCTCCCTGCCCGCCAACGGCAGGGGTCGATCCGCCGGGCGGCGAACTACGGCCGCTCGCCCCGGTCGCTCAACCCGTTCGCCGCCAACGCGAGCTTCCGCGAACGCGCGCTCGCGCCCGCCGGGACGGCGCTCGCCCGCGCGGTCCTCCGAGTCAGCCCGAAGGCGACCGTCGACTCGATCAACCTCAAGCTCCTCGCCGCGGGACTCGGCCGAACGCTCGCGCCGACCGCGTACCTGGCCGGCAAGGCGATCACAGCGGCCGGCGGCGTCCTCTTCGGTGCGCTCGTCGCGGCGGCCGGCCAGGGAGCGTCCCCGAAGGGACTGCTGATCACCCTCGGGCTCGGCCTCATGGGCTTCTTCGTTCCCGACACGTTCGTCACCTTCAAGGCACGGAGCCGGCGCGAGCGGATTCAAGCCGAGCTTCCCGACGCGCTCGACCTCCTCGCCGTGAGCGTCGAGGCCGGCCTCGGCTTCGACGGCGCGATCACCAAGCTGACCGAGAACATGCACGGTCCGCTCGCAGACGAGTTCGCGCTCACGCTCGGGGAGATGCGGATCGGCGAGAGCCGCTCCGAGGCGCTCAAGAAGCTCTCGGAGCGCGTCGGCGTCCCGGAGATGGCCGCCTTCACCCGCGCGGTCGTCCAGGCCGACCAGCTGGGGATCTCGCTCGGTCGAATCCTCCGGATCCAGGCGACGGAAGCGCGGAACCGTCGACAGGCGGCCGCGGAGGAGCGGGCGATGAAGGCGCCCATCAAGATGCTCTTCCCGACGGTCGTCTTCATCTTCCCGGCGATGTTCATCGTCATCCTCGGGCCGGCGTTCCTGAACCTGGCAAGACTGTTCTGAGGCGCAGCGCGGAGGACCGCGGAGCGGCGCTCGCCGTCTCCCTTCGTCGTACGCTGACCTCCGTGGAGACGGGACGGCTCGAGACGTTCGCCGACGGCGTCTTCGCGATTGCGATCACGCTCCTCGTCCTCGAGATCCCGCATCCCGAGGTCGACGAGAACCTGGGTCGCGAGCTCGTCGGCCAGTGGCACGCCTACCTGGCCTACGTCCTCTCCTTCGCGATCATCGGGATCGTCTGGGTGAACCACCACGTGATCCTGCTCCAGTTCGCCCGGACAGATCGGGCGTTCCTCTTCATCAAGGTCTTCTTCCTCATGTGCGCTGCGTTCATCCCGTTCCCGACCGCGCTCATCTCCGACGATCTCGGCTCGGAGACGGCGATGATCGCCTACGGAGCGACGCTCACCGTGACGGCTGCGTTCTTCAACGTCCTCTGGCACTACGGGCGGCTCAGGCTGCTCCGTCCCGACGCCGACCGGCGCGCGGTTGCGGGGATCACGCGAAGCTACATCCCGGGCGTGTTCGTTTACGGAGCGGCCACGCTGCTCGCGCTCGTGAGCCCCGAGGCGAGCTTCATCGTGTTCGCGGCGCTCGCCGTCGTCTACGTCGTCTCGGGCTCCGTGTGGGGGCCGCGCGACACGGGCTAAGCAGGATGCGTCGCGAAACGGCGGGAACCCGCCTCCCAGCCACGGCGCACGCGGCGGCGGCGCCTACCCCGTCTCGCGCTTCCCCGTCAGCGTGCTTTGCACCTGCGCGACGTAGGCCGTGAGCTCGGCCTCCTTCTGCTCGAGGCGGCGCTGACGGTCGGTGAGCTCTGCGTCCCACCGCTCCAGCTTCTCCTCGCGGAAGTCGTGATCGGCCTCGAGCTTTGCTTCCCGCGCGTCGGCCTCCGCCTCGCGCTCGTCGAGCTCGCGAACGCGGGTGCGAAGCGCCTCCTCGGTCTGCACGAGGCGCTGCTCGCGGCGCGCGAGCCGCGTCTTGTCGCCCTCGGCCACGCTCTCCGAGCTCGCGAGCGTCGACTCGCGCTCGCCTAGCTCTCGCTCGCGCTCGCGGAGCCGTCCCTCGAGCTCGTCGAGATCCCGTCCGCGCTCGACCTGGCTCTCCGCGCGCGAGATCTTCGTCTCCCGGTCGCGCACGTCGGCCTCGCGCGCCGCGATCTCCGCCTCGCGACGGTCGAGCTCGGCGAGCCGAGCCACGGCGTCCCCCGAGGACTTTTGGCCCGCCGCATGCTCGCGCCGGAGGCGCTCGGCCTCGGCCTCCAAACGCTTCTCCCGCGCGGCGAGCTCGACCTCGGCGGCTGCCGTCCCCTCGCGCCGCTGCTCCAGCTCGCGGGCGACCTTCGCCGCAGCCTGCGCGCGGGCGCGAAGCTCGCTCTCCGTCTTCGCAAGCGCGTCCTCGCGCTCGTCGAGCTCGCGTCCGCGCGCGTCTGCCGTCGCCGCGGCCTCGGCCTCCTGCGCCGCCAGCGCGGACTCGCGCCTCGCGAGGAGGGACGCCCGCTCATCGAGCTCGACCGCCTGCTTTCGAAGCTCGACCGCCCGCTTCTCCAGGTCGATCGCCGCCTCGCCGCCGGAGCGGATGCGCTCGTCGAGCTCGGCAGCCTTCGCCGCAATCTCCCGCTCGCGCGCCGCCGCCGTGCGCTCCCGATCCGCGAGTGCCCTCTCGTGCTCGTCGAGGCCGCGCTCCCGCTCGGCGACCTCGGCGGCGCGTCGCTCGAGCTCGGAGGCGGTAGCGCCTCGCGCGTGCTCGCCCGCTGCGGCGCTCTCGGCCTGCGCGGCCATCTCGCGCTCGCGCTGGGCGAGCCGCGCCTCGGCCTCGTCCACCCTGATCCGCGCGGCGCGAACGCCGTCCATCTCAGCCTCGACGCGGCGCTCGCGCTTCGCGACCTCCGCCTCCTCGCGCGCGAGCCGCTCGGCGTGCTCCTCGAGCTCGGCGTGCCGCTCGGCAAGCTCACGGTCGAGCGCGAGCCCGCGCTCGGACGCCGCGAGCTCATCCGTCAGGACGGCGCGAAGCTCCTGCTCGCGGGCGAGCGCGGCCGCGAGCTCGGTCCTCACCGCGTCGAGATCCGCCGTCGCACCGCCTCGCTCGACGACCGCGTGGGCCGCGGACGCTGCGCTCTCGGCCCCTCCCGTCGCGGCCTCGAGCGCGTCGCGTCGGCGCTCGAGCTGCGCGCGCAGCCCGGTTCCAAATCCCTTTTCGGTCTCGGCGGCGGCGGTCTGCTGTCTCGGCATGCGGCGAACGGCTCTCCACGGCTGGAGATCGGCTGTCCGCCTTTGAGGTCTCACCCCCCTTTGGGGGCTGCTCCCCTACGCCGCCTTGCTGGAGACCGCGAGCGCGTTCCAGGAGGCGAGGGTGTCGCTCGAGATCTGAGCGCCGATCGACCCCGGGTCGGGAGCCCAGCGAAGCTCCGCGACCTTCGTCTCGTCGGCGACGGGCTCGGCGCCGAGACGAAGCTCTGCGCGGTAGACGACGAGCGCCGACCCGGTGTCGTCGTTCACGGTGACGGCCACGGGTCGGAGGTCGAGGAGGTCGTCCTCGGCGAGCGCGATCTCCTCGCCGGGAGCGAGCCCGCCAGAGGCGGAGGCCGTCCAGAGCAGTGGGTCGCGCCCGGTCGAGGGCGCGCGAAGCTGAAAAAGGAAGAGGCCCCCCGGGCGCTCGACGAAGAGCTGGACGCCGAGCGCGAAGCCGAGCCGGTAGGCGAGCGAAGGCTCCTCGAAGACCACCATCGCCTCGGCATACCGCCCGGCCCGGTGGAGCACGACGCCGTCGGGTGTGACGCCGTGACAGAAGGCGATCGGCCCGTCGAAGCGCCCAGGTGTGCGGGCGAGCGAGTTGCGGGCATCGGCGATCGCGCGCTCGATCGGCCCGTCGACGGAGAGGCCGAAGGGAAAGCGCCGAAAGCGGGCCTCGCCGCTCAGGGGGACGACCGCACGCACGACCGAAGTCTCGCGCCCGGCTCCGACGGCGGCAAACGGGCTGACGACACGTCGCTAGAGCGCGACGAGCGCGACAAGCGCGGGAGGCGGCGCGGCGAGCGGAACCGGGTCCCAGGTCTCGCCGCCGTCCCCGCTCGCATAGAGCCGCCCGTCGGCAAGCCCCGCGTAGAGGCGACCCGGGAGCGCGAGGAGCGCGTACGGCATCGCGTCGAGGGGCTCGGGAAGACCGTCGTCGAGTCGCTCCCACGGGCCGCCGCCGACCCAGCGGTAGACGTGCGCCTGCGCGCGGCCCGGTCGATGCGCCTCCCGAGGACCGGGGCTCGCCGAGACGTACCAGCGATCGGGGTCGTCGGGATCGACGGCGACCGCCCAGGCGTAGTGCCGGTCGCGCCCCGCGTCCACGGGCCGCCACGTGAGGCCGCCGTCGTGGCTCCACGCCGTCCCGCCGCCGGCCGCCTCGTACGCCCGGCCGGGAACGCTCGGATGCCACGCGAGCGAGTGGACGTCGCGCTGCGCGCCCGGTCGGTGGTCGTGCCACGTCTCGCCGCCGTCCTCGCTCACCATGAGCCCGCCGAGCTCGATTCCGACGAGCAGCCGACGCGGATCGTGCGGGCTAGGAGCGATCCAGCGAACGTGCGACGTCCAGGGGCGGGGCGGGAAGCTCCACGTCGGCGCCGACGGAAGCGAGCGAAGGCTCGCGAGCTCCTCCCAGGTCTCGCCTCCGTCCCCGCTTTTGAAGAGCATGCTCGGCTCACAGCCCCCGTACACGGTGCCGTCCGGCCCGACCCCGAGCGAGAAGACGTCGGCCGCGGGGAAGGGGAGCGCCCGCCACGTCTCCCCCCGATCGTCGCTCTTCCAGATGCCCGCCCCGCGGGAGCCGCAGTAGAGTGCGCCCGCACCCTCGGCGAGACACTGGGCCCCCTCGATCGCGGTCGCGACCGTTTCCCAGCGGCCGTCGTCCCCGCGAAGGAGCACGACTCCCTGGCCGGTCGCTCCCACGATCTCGATCACGCGGCGGAGGTCACCTCCACCCCTACGCGGTCAGGCGGACGGGAAGACGCCGGCGGCCCCAGGCGCCCGGCGGACCGGCGAAGACGCCCGCCAGGCGCTCGCCACACTCGCGGCAGCGGCCGTCGTCGGTCAGCCGGTACGCGCCCAGCCGATACCAGTCCCGCTCGATGACTCGCGTTCGGCACCGCGAGCAGTACGTCGACCCGCCCTCGAGGTCGAAGACGTTCCCCGTGTAGACGTGCCGGATTCCGTTTCGCCTCGCGATCTCCCGCGCGCGAGAGAGCGTCGCAGGCGGGGTCGGCGGGAGGTCGAGCAGCTTGTAGTCGGGGTGGAAGGCCGTGAAGTGGACGGGGACGTCCGATCCGAGCCGCTCGACGATCCACGAGGTCATCGCGGAGATCTCCGCGTCCGAGTCGTTCTTCCCCGGGATGAGGAGGTTCGTGATCTCGAACCAAACGTCCGTCTCGTGCTTCAGGTACTCGAGCGTCGCGAGGACGGGCTGGAGGCGGCCGGCGCAGACGCTCGCGTAGAAGTCCTCGGTGAACGCCTTCAGGTCGACGTTCGCCGCGTCCATGTGGCGGTAGAACTCGGCGCGCGGCTCGGCGCAGATGTAGCCCGCCGTCACCGCCACGGCCTTGAGCCCGCGGTTTCGGCACGCGTCAGCGACGTCGATCGCGTACTCGAGGAAGATGACCGGGTCGTTGTACGTGAAGGCGACGCTCGAGCAGCCAAGCGCGACGGCCGCGTCCGCGATCCCCTCCGGCGAGGCTGCGTCGGCCAGCGTGTCGAGCTCGCGCGACTTCGAGATGTCCCAGTTCTGGCAGAAGCGGCACGAGAGGTTGCAGCCGGCCGTCCCGAAGGAGAGGACGGAGCTTCCGGGGAGGAAGTGGTTCAGCGGCTTCTTCTCGATCGGGTCGACGCAGAAGCCGCTCGAGCGCCCGTACGTCGTCAGCACGATCTCGTCGCCTTCGCGCGCGCGGACGAAGCAGAGACCGCGCTGACCCTCGCGGAGCTTGCACGCGCGTGGACAGACGTCGCACTGGACGCGGCCGTCTTCGAGGCGGCGCCAGTAGCGAGTCGGAACCGTCGCCGTCATCGGTTCAGTTTGAGGGAGTGGACGACGACGTGCGGCGACTCCTGCTCCGCGACCGCTCGCACCGCCCACCGGACCGGCGCGAGCGAGAAGAACGCCCGTGCCGGCGGGCGCCCGGGCTCCGCGAGGAGCGCCTCGCCCTCGGGAGCGACGAGACGCGGCAGGAGCTCGAGGAGGAGCTCCACGTTGCGACGCTCGTAGAGGACGGCGGCCGCGACGACGAGATCCCACGGCGCGCGGGCGATGAGCCCGTTCGGCCGAGCCCAGTCGACGAGCTCCGTCTCGATCGCGACCCCGTTCCGCTC
>JALZGN010000280.1 GCA_030861005.1 Actinomycetota bacterium | reverse complement strand
GACCTCCTCGGGCGGCGCCGTCGCTGCGACCGGCGGAGACGGTTCGGCGGGCGGCGTGGGCTGCCCGTCCGCCTCGGGCGCAAGCTCGAGCTTCTCTACAAGGCCGACGCCCCTCCGCTTCGCGTACTCGGGGTCGCGCTCCTTCAGGACGACGAGGAGGGGCGTCGCGATGAAGATCGTCGAGTAGGCGCCTGACCCGACCCCGATCAGGATCGCGAACGCGAAATCCTTGAGCGTCTCCCCGCCGAAGACGAAGAGCGAAGCGACCGGGAGGAGCGCGATGAAGGTCGTCGCGAGCGAGCGGCGGATCGTCTCCCAGAGCGACTGGTTCGCGATCGCAGCGAACGAGGAACGGCGCATGATCTGCACGTTCTCCCGCACGCGGTCGAAGATGATGATCGTGTCGTAGATCGAGTAGCCGAGGATGGTGAGGAGCGCCGCGACGCTCGAAGCCGTCACCTCGCGTCCCGAGACCGAGTAGACGCCGACCGCGATCAGGACGTCGTGCGCCATCGCGACGAGGACGGGCACGGAGTACGCGAACTCGTAGCGGAACGAGACGTAGGCGACGATCAGGAGGAGCGAGACGACGATCGCGATGATCGCGCCCCGAAGAATCTGCTCGCTGAAGCTCGCCGAGACGTTCTTGAAGCCGAAGTTCGTCGCTTGGAGCTCGTCCTCGAGCGCGCCCTGCAGGCGGTCCTGCTGCTCGCGCGGCAGGGACTCCGTCTTCAGCGAGAAGAGACGGTAGCCGCCGTTCGTCTCTTCGCCGCGGCCCTGGACGACGGCGTCGCGCTCGCCGATCGCGGCCGCCTCCTCCCGCACCCGCTCGACCGGTAGCGGCCTCGGCGTCTCGAAGGTCGCCTGGCTCCCGCCCCGGAAGTCGATCCCGAGGTTCAGGCCCTGCGCGCCGAGCGAGACGGCGCCGACGAGGACGACGATTCCCGAGATCGCGAACCAAACTCTCCGACGACCGACGAAATCGATCCGCTGCCAGCTCGGGACCTTGTCGGCGGTCGCTCCCATGAACGCCGGGTTGTCGAACCAGCGGAAGCCGGCCAGGAGGCCCAGGAGGGCGCGCGTGGCGAGGACGGCCGTCACCATCGAAATGAGCGTCCCGACGAGGAGCATGAGCGCGAAGCCGCGCACGCCGCCGGTCGCGATCAAAAAGAGGACGGCGGCGGTGATCATCGTGACGACGTTGCCGTCCACGATCGTCGAGAAGCCCTTCCGGTAGCCGGCTCCGATCGCCGCGCGCACCGACTTCCCGGCGCGCACCTCTTCCTTGATCCGCTCGAAGATGACGACGTTGGCGTCGGCGGCGACGCCGATCGTCAGGATGAGGCCGGCGAAGCCCGGAAGCGTGAGCGTCACGTTGAACGCGAGGATCGCGCCGTAGAGAAAGACGCCGTAGATCGCGAGCCCGACGATCGCGACGAGCCCCAGAAAGCGGTAGACGACGAGCAGGAAGACGACGACGAGCGCTAGCCCGATGAGGCCGGCGATGTAGGCCTCGCGGAGGGAATCTTCGCCGAGGGTCGCCGAGATGTCGGTCCGCTCGAGCTGCGTGAAGGAGTAGGGAAGCGCTCCCGTCTGGAGGACGAGGGCGAGGTCCTTCGCCTCGCCGACGCTGTCGAGGCCGGTGATCTGCGCTCGGCCGCCAGCGATCCCGTCGGCGGTCGAGCCGACGAAGTCGATCGTCGGGAAGGAGCGGATCTCCCGGTCGAGCACGATGGCGAACCGCTGGAGCGCGGGTTGGCGCGACTCCTCCGTGCTCGTCGAGACGCCGAGGAGGTCGGCGACGCGGCGCCCCCGCTGGGCGAGCTCGCGGGTGATCTGGTGGAACTTCTCCCCGCCCTTTTCGGTGAACTCGAGGGTCACGATCGGCCGCCCGCCGTCGAAGTCCTGCCGCGTCCCCTGGAGGCGCAGATCGGTTCCCGTGAGTTCCGGGACGGGTTCCGTCCGATCGGTCGGCTGGTAGCGGAAGAGGTAGTAGTAGGTGGTCTTCGGTGCGGGCTCGAACGCACCCGCCTCGCCACCTGGGCAGAGCCGCGTGTTCGTCTCGCCGCACGTCAGGATCACCTCCCCCGCCGGGACGACGTAGAAGCGGGCGCCTTCCGGCGCCTTCCCGCCCTCGACGTCGTCGAGGAGCTCGGCGCGCGTGTCGGCCGGCCCGGCGAGGAGCTGCTTTCGATCCTTCGAGAAGAGGTACCAGGCGTTCGGCTCGTCGCCCGGCTTCACCTTGCTCGCCGGGGTCAGGAGCGGCGGGAGCGTCGTCGCGGGCTGCACAGGCGCCTCGAGCGGCCCCTTCGACGCGCCGAGGACGTCGTCCTCGAGGTCGTAGAACTCGAGCTGCGCGGTCGTCCCGATGATCTCGGCCGCGCGGGAAACGTCGTGGATCCCGGGGATCTCGACGAGAATCTGCTTGTTCCCCTGCCGGCGGATCTCGGACTCGGCGACCCCGAGCTTGTCGACTCGGTTCCGGATCACCTCGATCGCGCGGTCCATGCCGTCGCGGGTGATCTCCTGTCCCTTCGGTGCCTCCGCCTGGAGGACGATCTCGAGCCCGCCCTGGAGGTCGAGCCCGAGGGTCGGCTGTCGGAAGAGCGCGAGGACCCCGACTGCGACGAGCGCACCGACGAGGCCGAGGAGGATGAGGACGTACGTCCGCACCGACGGCCCGCTCCGCCCTACCGGCGGGCGGCGTCCTCCTCGGAGAGCTTCGCCTCGGCGACGGGCTCGGGCTCCTCGACCGGCGGCTTCTCCACATCGGAGGTCGCCCCGGCGTCGAGCGCGTCCTCGGCCTCGTCCGTCATCTGCTCCTCCGGCGGCACGACGCTCGCAATCGCGCGCTTGGCAACCTCGATCTCCACGTCCTCGGCTATTTCGACAGAAACGCGGTCGGCCTGAACCTCGGTCACATCGCCGTAGATCCCTCCCGCCGTGATGATCTCGTCGCCAACCTTCAGGTTGTCGAGCATCTGCGTGTGGCGGCGCTGCTGCTGGCGCTGCGGGCGAATCAGCAAGAGGTACACGAAGACGAACATGATGAGGATGAGGAAGACGATGTCCATCTACACCTTGGTCTCCAGGCCGGCGGCTGCCTCGCGCCCGAGCCGGCCGAGCACGAGCTCCCGGTACCGGGTGAACTCGTGACGCTCGATGGCGGTGCGCGCCCCGGCGGTCAAGTCGACTAGGAACCGCACGTTGTGCTCGGACAAAAGTACCAGGCCGAGAAGCTCTCGTTGCGTCACGAGGTGACGCAGGTACGCGCGCGAGAACCGCGCGCAGGCCGGGCACGGGCAGCCCTCGTCGAGCGGCCGCTCGTCGCGGGCGAAGCGCGCGTTCCGCATGTTCAACCGCCCCTCCGACGTGAGCGCCGTTCCGGTTCGGCCCAGGCGGGTCGGGAGCACGGAATCGAACATGTCGATCCCGCGCTCGACCACGTCGAGGATCCCGAGCGGATCGCCGATGCCCATGAAGTAGCGGGCGCGCGTGCGCGGTAGGAGCGGCGCCGCCCACTCGACCGTCTCGATCATCGCGCCGCGATCCTCGCCGATCGAGAGCCCCCCGAGCGCGTGGCCGTCGAAGCCGACGCTCGCGATCTCCTCGACCGAGCGGCGTCGGAGCTCGGGGTCGATCCCACCCTGCGCGACGCCGAAGAGGAGCTGGGCGGGCGCGCGGCGGACGAGTGCCTGGCGGGTCGCCCACGCGGTCGTGCGCTCGACGGCGAGCGCGAGCTCTTCCCTCCCGACGTCGGCGGGCGGGCACACGTCTAGACACATGGCCACGTCCGAGCCGAGCCGCCGCTGGATCTCGGCCGCGCCCTCGGGGGTCAAGCGCTCGCGATGCCCGTCGTAAACGGAGCGGAAGGTAACCCCGTCGTCGTCCGCTCCGACGATCGTGTGACGAAGCGAGAAGACCTGGAAGCCGCCCGAGTCGGTGAGGATCGGGCCGTCCCAACCCATGAAGCGATGGAGGCCGCCGACCTCGTCGACGACGTCGATGCCGGGCCGGAAGCCCAGGTGGTACGTGTTGGCCAGGACGATGGCAGCGCCGAGCTCGCGCAGCCGGTCGGGATGAATTCCCTTGACGGTCGCCTTCGTCCCGACCGGCATGAAGACGGGCGTCGGCACGTCGCCGTGCGCCGTCCGAAGGACACCCGCGCGCGCCTCCCCCTCGGTCGCGACCACCGTGAAGCTCACCGCAGGAGCATCGCATCGCCGAACGAGTAGAAGCGGTAGCGCTCTTCGATCGCGACGCGGTAGAGGCGGCGAGTCTCCCCGATCCCGGCGAACGCCATCACGAGCGCGAGGAGCGTCGAGCGCGGCAGGTGGAAGTTGGTGAGGAGCGCGTCGACGCGGCGAAACTCGAAGCCCGGGACGATGAAGAGGTCCGTGCGCGCGGCGAGGGGGGCCCCGCGCGCGAGCGACTCGAGCACGCGTGCCGTCGTCGTGCCGACCGCGGCGACGCGCTCGGCGGCTCGGATTCGCCGCCACGCGGCCGATTCGACCTCGTAGCGCTCGCTGTGCATGCGATGCCCGGCGAGCGTCTCCGCCGCGATCGGCCGGAAGGTGTCGAGCCCGACGTGGAGCGTCACGCGCTCGACGTCGAGCTCGGCGAGGAGCTCCGGGGTGAAGTGGAGCCCGGCCGTCGGCGCCGCGGCGGAGCCGGGCCGCTTGGCGTAGACCGTCTGGTAGCGCTCGGGGTCCGGGAGCGGCTTCGCGATGTAGGGCGGAAGCGGTGTCTCGCCGGTCGGCTCGCCCTCGAGGCGGACGTGCCAGAGCCCGTCGCCGTGGTGCTCGAGGAGCTCGACCGGTCCCAGGCGCATCCCGACGCGCAGACGTCGCGTCGGCCGAGCGAGCGCCTCCCAGACGCCTCCGCCGAGCGGCTCGAGGAGGAGTACTTCCGCACCTCCTCCGCCCGGCCGCCGGACGTGGAGTCGCGCCGGTACGACGCGCGTGTCGTTGAGAACGACGAGCCAGCCGCCGAGCTCCTCGCTGACGTCGCGAAAGCGGCGGTGACGCAGTTCGGCGCTCCCCCGGTCGTAGACGAGGAGACGGCTCTCGTCACGCCGCTCGGCCGGACGCTGCGCGATCAGCTCGGGCGGCAGATCGTAATCGAGCTCGTCCGTTCGCAAGGCCGTCCGACGCGAACGCTAGCGTCGAGCGTGTGGAACCCGAGCCGCTCCAGCGCGCCCGACTCCGTTTCGGCGAGGGGCCGACCCCAGCCGACCGGGCCGCGCTGGACGCGGCCGTGGAGCGAGCCCGCGAGGCGCTCGAGACGCTCGCGGAGCGCGCGGCCGAGCTCGAGGCCGCCGTTCCCGAGCGCCTCGACCGAGCCCTGCAGGAGAGCATGCGCGCCGAGGTCCTTCCGGTCGGCCGGCACGTCGCCGAGGTGCGCGGCCTCGCGAACCAAACGATCCGCCGCCTCGAGCGCCTACAGGTCGACCTCGACGCCGAGCGACGCGCGCGCGTCGAGGACCTCGCCGTCCTCGTCGACCTCGTCGCCTCGGGGTGGCGAGCCGCCGAGCGCCGGGTGGGACGGGTGGAGCGCGTCCTCGCTCGCGTCGAGCGTGCGCTCGAGGAGCGGCCCGTCGCCGAGGTGTACCGGCTCGAAGACCGCCAAGAGCGAACCGCGTAGGAGAGCTAGCGGGTGGGCAGGCGAAGCTCGAACCGCGAGCCCTCGCCGGGCGCGGAGTCGAGGGCGAGCTCGCCGCCGAGCGCATAGGCGAGCTCGCGCGCGATCGCGAGCCCGAGTCCCGTCCCGTCGGAGCCGTCGCTCGAGAAGAAGGGACGGAAGATGCGCTCCCGGTCCTGCTCCGGAACGCCGGGACCCGTGTCCGAGACGGAGACGGAGACCGTTCCGTTCGCGGCGGCGAGGGCGAGCGCGATCCGCCCGCCGTCGGGCGTCCACGCGAACGCGTTGTCGAGGAGGTTCGTGACGATCTGGAGCACGCGATCGCCGTCGGTCGTCAGAACGGGATCGGCGTCGAAGTCCCGACGGTAGTCGATCCCTCGCTGGCGGGCCTCCTCGCTCCGCGCCTGGTATGCGCGGTCGAGGAGGCGTCGGAGCTCGACCTCCTGCTCGTCGAGCGTGAAGCGGTGGGCGTCGAGCTTCGCGAGGTCGAGGAGGTCGCCGACGAGCCGTGTGAGCCGCTCGCTCTCGTCCCGGATCACCGCCAGCGAGGCGTCGCGGGCAGCCGGGTCGTCCGCGAGACCTTCGCTCAGAGCGTCGGCGTGGCCGCGAATCGCGGTGAGCGGCGTTCGCAGCTCGTGCGAGACGCTCATCAGGAAGTGCCGCTCGAGCTCCTCGGCCTCGGCGAGGCGGCGGGTCATCTCCCCGAACTGCTCGGTGAGGCGGCCGATCTCGTCGCGCGACCGCACGGGCGGAAGCGCGACGTCGTAGCGCCCCTTCGACACCTCGCCCGCGGCTCGCGCGAGCGAGAGCGCGGGCGCGGTCACCCGGCGCGAGAGGTACGAGACGAGGGCGGCGGCGACGCCGAGGCCGACGAGGAAGGCGAGACCGAGGCGCTGGATCAACGTCACCCACTCCTCGCGAAGCTCAGCGCGCGGCTTCGCGGCGACGAGCGCCCCGAACGTCTGCCCTCCGATCCGGAGCGGATGGGCGGCGGCGAGAAACGTCCGATCCTCGCCCGGCGGCTGGAACTCGAAGGTCTGCGGACGTCCGTCGTCGAGCGCCTGCTGGTCGGGGACGACGCTCTTGTCGAGCTGACGGAGGCCGGACTCCTCGCCCGGGAATACCTCGAGCCCCGCGTAGTAGAGCCTCGCCCCCGTCGCCCGCTCGAGCCGTGGCGCCGCGAAGGCGGGCGGACGTCGCCCCTCGCCGGACGTCCCGATGGCCTGATTCGCGTAGAGGTCGGCCAGCTCGGCGGCCTGGCGTCGAAGCTCGGCGATCGTGTCCGCGCGCGTCTTCTCCTGGAAGAAGCGCGTCGCGACAATCGCCGTCACGAGGGCCGCGACCACGATTCCGGCCAGGAAGACCAGCGGGAGCCGGAAGCGCAGGGACGACATGTCGTCGAAGGTTACGAGCCCGAGGCTTCCGCCGCCTTCGCCTCGCTCACGACCTTGTAACCGACCCCCCACACGGTCACGATCGGGCACGCCGGTCCGAGCTTGCGCCGGAGCTGTCCGACGTGGACGTCGACCGTCCGGGTGTCGCCCGCGAACGTGTAGCCCCAGACGCGCTCGAGGAGTTGGTCGCGCGTGAGGACGATCCCGCGGTGGTCGAGGAGCTCCCAGAGGAGGTCGAACTCCTTCGGCGCGAGCTGCACCTCCCGCTCCTCCACCGTCACCTCGCGCCGGCCCGAGTCGATCCGAAGGGAGCCGTGCGCGAGCACGCCGCCCCCGGGCTCGCGCCGACGCGCGGACGAACGGCGCAGGATCGACTTCACGCGCGCGACGAGCTCGCGGGGGTTGAAGGGCTTCGTTAGGTAGTCGTCGGCGCCGACCTCGAGGCCGATGATCTTGTCCACGTCGTCGTCGCGCGCCGTCAGCATCAGGATCGGGACGTCGGAGCGCTGGCGGATGCGCCGACAGACCTCGATCCCGTCGAGGTCGGGCAGCATGAGGTCGAGAACGATGAGGGTCGGCAAGTCCGTCCCCGCCTGCATGAGCGCCTCCGCCGCGTTTCCGGCGACGCTGACGTCGAACCCGGCCTTCTTCAGGTACATCGCAACGAAGGAGGCGATGTTCGCTTCGTCCTCGACGACGAGGATTCGCTGCGCGCCGGCCGGCATCCCCTCCCCGAATCCTGGCACAGCGGTGCGGTGGGCGGCGCTAGTCGAGCTCGAACCTCTCCACCGAGCGCGGCCAGCCGTGGCGAGCGCTGCCGCCGATCGAGTACGTCCCCGCCTTTCCGCGGAGGGTCAGCCGACCCTTGACGACCGCGCTCGCGTCGATGTTCCGACCTCGCATGGTCACGCGCCAAGCGCCGAAGCGGACGACGAACCGAAGGTGGCGCCCGGTGCAGACCCGGGTCCGAAGCGCCGGTCGCCGCCGCCGCTCGCAACCGAAGACCTGGATGCTCGTCCCCGCGCCGTCCACGAAGTCTTGGATCGTCACGCTCCCGCGGCCGACCGATCCGAGGATCGCGCCCTCATGGCTGACGAACGTCGCGAATCCGCGGCCGTTCATGAGCTGCACGCCCTCCGTGCCGGCGAGGGCGCGAAGATCCTGCGCCCTCGCCCTCGCTGTCGGTGCGAGGGCGAGGACGAGGACGCAGATGAAGACGAGCCGCCGCATTGCGATTTACTGTAAGCAAGTGTCGGCACGCACCATGCGAAGCGAATGATGGGGATGTAAGGACTTTGTAACCGTTCCGGCTCTTCACCAATCCCGGCGGGGCGAAGCCGACTTCCCGACCCGCGCGGAAGCCGCGATCCGCGAGCGCCGACGCCTAAGAGGTGAGGAGCCGGGGTAGCGGAAAGATCGGTCCTGTCCCCCTCCGCCCGAGCGAGTCGGACGAGGTCGACCCAGCGAATGGTCGAGCGCGAGCGATTCCCCTTCCTCTTGGAAGCCGACCTCCGTCCGGATCCGCTCCGCCAGTTCGAAATCTGGTTCGCCGACGCCGGCGCGGCGGGCATTCGGCTTCCGGAGGCGATGGTGCTCGCCACGGCGACCGAGCGCGGCGTGCCGTCGGCTCGCACGGTCCTCCTGAAAGGTCTCGACGGCGGCGGGTTCGTCTTCTTCACGAACTACGAGAGCCGGAAGGGGCGCGAGCTTCGCGAAAACCCGTTCGCCGCGCTCGTTTTCTACTGGGACGCCCTCGGTCGGCAGGTGCGGGTCGAGGGGAACGTCGAGCGGATCGCCGACGCGGTGTCGGACGCCTACTTTCGAACCCGCCCACTCGCGAGCCGGATCGGCGCGTGGGCTTCGCCGCAGAGCGAGGCGATCGAGAGCAGGGAAGCGCTGGAGCGGCGCGTCGCCGAGCTCGCGGCGCGCTTCCCCGGGGCCGAGGTCCCGCGTCCGCCTTTCTGGGGCGGCTTCCGCCTCGTTCCGGAGGCGCTCGAGTTCTGGCAGCACCGAGAGAGCCGGCTGCACGACCGGATCCGCTACCGCCGAAGAGGCACGGACTGGACGATCGAGCGGCTCGCGCCGTGATGTGCCCGCCGTCGGGTCGACTTGCGCACGCGGGGCACGGCGTCCGGAAGGAGTGCTTTCCTCAGAGGAACGAAGGCGGCCGCGACGAACGCGGCCGGAAGAGGGCGATGACGCACGCGAGGGACCGACACCACGAGCGAACGGCCCGCCTCCTCGCAGCGCGGCTCGAGGCCGTCGCCGGCGTGACCGAGCGCTCGCTCACCGGCGCGCGCCCGCTTGCCCCTCAGGTCCTTGCGCTCGAGGCGGCGACGCGGCATGCCGTCGAGCTCGACGTCCTCTCTCGTGACGAGGCCGACGCGATCTGGGCCGAGGTCGCGCATCGCCACCCAGGCGTACCGTGGTGCCGGGCCGGGTGCCCGGGCCTCGCCGCCTGAGGCCGGCCGGGATCACGCCTCGTAGGCGAAGAATCCGCGCCCGCTCTTGCGGCCGAGGAGCCCTGCCTGCGCCATCCGGACGAGCCGCGGCGGCGCTGCCATGCGCGGCTCTCGAAGCGCCTCCCAGAGCGCTTCCGAGGCGTGGACGTGGACGTCGAGGCCGATCAGGTCGACGAGCGCGCACGGGCCGATCGGCCAGTTCGCGCCGAAGCGCATCGCCTTGTCGAGGTCCTCGGGCGTCACGCCCGCCTCGTCGAGGACTCGCACGCAGTCGTTCAGGAGCGGTATCAGGACGCGGTTCACCACAAACCCCGGCGTGTCGTGGCAGCGGATCGGCTCCTTGCCCAGCCGCTCGGCGAAGGCGAACGCGCTCTCGTAGGCCTCGTCGGACGCGAGCTCGGTTCGGACGACCTCGACGAGCGCGAGGAGCGGCGCCGGATTGAAGAAGTGCAGGCCGACGACGCGCTCCGGCCGCTCGGTCGCGCGCGCGATCTCGGTGACGGGAAGCGCGGACGTGTTCGTCGCGAGGACGGCCTCCCGGGGGACGAGCGCGTCGAGCGCCCGGAAGAGGTCGCGCTTCGCGTCGAGATCCTCGACGATCGCCTCGATCACGAGGTCGCACGTGTGAAGGTCGCCGCGGTCGGTCGAGAGCGAGAGCCGGGCGAGCGCCGCGTCGCGCTCCTCGCGTTTGATCCTCCCCTTGTCGACGGAGCGTCCGAGGTAATGGTCGATCCGCTCGCGCGCCTGTTCGCCGAGCTTCTCGCTCACCTCGACCCCGATCGTCTCGACGCCCGCCTGGATGCAGACCTGGGCGATCCCGGCGCCCATCGTTCCGAGGCCGACGACGCCGACCCGGCGGATCTCGGACGCCATGGTTGAATATTCGCATGGCGATCGTCGCCAGCGAGCGGAGGCTCCTCGTCGGAGGGGAGTGGGTCGACACGGGCGAATGGCTGGACGTCCGCTCGCCCTACTCGGGCGACGTCGTCGCCCGCGTCGCCCGAGGCGACGCCGGTCTCGCGCGCCGCGCCGTCGACGCGGCGGCGCGAGCGATGCACGATCCGCTTCCCGCGCACCGGCGTGCCGAGCTCCTCGAGCGAGTCGCCGAGCTCCTCGCCGAGCGGCACGACGACCTGGCGCGGACGATCTGCCTCGAGGCGGGCAAGCCGATGAAGGCGGCGCGGCTGGAAGCAACCCGGGCCGTCTCGACCTACAGGTCAGCCGCCGTCGCGGCGCGGACGCTCGCCGGCGAGATCGTGCCGATGGACGCGTCCCCCGCGGGCGAAGGGAAGCTCGCGTTCACGATCCGGGTACCGCTCGGCGTCGTCGGCGCGATCAGCCCGTTCAACTTCCCGCTCAATCTCGTCGCGCACAAGGTCGCTCCGGCACTCGCCGCCGGTTGCGCGGTCGTCTTGAAGCCGGCGAGCCAGACGCCGCTCTCCGCGCTTCTCCTCGCCGAGCTCGAGGACGAGGCGGGCGTCCCCGCCGGGTGGCTGAACGTAGTCGCCGGTCCGGCGTCCGAGATCGGAGACGTCCTCGTCGAGGACGAGCGCGTCCGCATGCTCACGTTCACGGGCTCCGGCGACGTCGGCTGGGGCCTCCGAGCGCGGGCGGCGCGTAAGAAGGTTTCCCTCGAGCTCGGAAACGCGACGCCCGTCCTCGTCGAGGCCGACGCCGACGTCGAGGACGCCGCGGCGAAGCTCGCCGCGCACGCGTTCTCGTTCGCCGGGCAAAGCTGCATCTCGGTGCAGCGGATCTATGTCCGCCGCGCCGTCTACGACGAGCTTCTCGCGCGTTTCCTCCCGAAGGTCGAGGCGCTTCGCGTGGGCGACCCGGCGGACGAGGAGACGGATGTCGGGCCCGTGATCGACGACGATGCGAAGGAACGGGTTCGGGCATGGGTCGAGGAGGCGCGCGACGGCGGTGCCACCCTCCTCGCCGGCGGCGACGAGGAGAACGGCCTCCTCCGTCCGACCGTCCTCGCCGGCGTGACGCCCGAGATGAAGGTCTCCTGCGAGGAGGTCTTCGGCCCCGTCTGCACCGTCGTCGCCTACGAGACGCTCGAGGAGGGGATTCGCCTCGCGAACGCCACGCGCTACGGCCTCCAGGCGGGGATCTTCACGGCAAGCGTCGATGCCGCTCTCGTCGCCGCGCAGGGACTCGAGTTCGGCGGCGTCGTCGTGAACGAGGCTCCCACCTTCCGCGCCGACCAGATGCCGTACGGCGGCGTCAAGGCCTCGGGCAACACGAAGGAAGGCCCGTCCTACGCCGTCCGCGAGATGACGGAAGAGAGGCTCGTCGTCCTCGCGGCGGGCTCGTGACGCGCGCTGACTGAGGCGTCGACCCCCTGAGATAGACTCGTCCGCGAGATGCCGGGCGCCTTCCGCATCCCGTTCCTGCGCGGGGGCCGGCCGCCAGACGCTCCCCTGCCTCCCGTCGCCTCCCCGCCTCCCGGCGAATCCCCGCCTCCCGGCGACTCCCCGCCTCCCGGCGACTCCCCGCCTCCCGGCGACGGCGAGCCGCCGGCGGCGGTCGTATCGGCCGCTCGCCCCCGGGCTCGTCGGCTCCCCCCGCCGCGCGAGCGCCGGGAGCTGACGCGCCGCCGGGAGATCGAGCTTCGCGACGTCGGTGGACTCGCCGCCGAAATGGCGCGGCGGGACGACTGGCGCTATCCGCTCCTCCATTCGCGGTGCGCCGACGTCCTCGCGATCGAGGAGCGGATCCACGAGCTCGACGCTGTGATCGCGGCGTCCGAGATGGCCGCGCGCGGCGTCGGCGTGACACCGTGCGAGTGCGGCGCGCCGATCCTGCACGGGGCCCACTTCTGCTCGAACTGCGGCCGTCCGGCGCCCGAGGCCCCGCCCGTCGTCGCCTGCTCGCGTTGCGGGCGCCCGCTCCCGGCCGACGCGAACTTCTGCCCGGCGTGCGGGAACGCGGTGGCCGCCGAGGCGTTCG
>JALZGN010000270.1 GCA_030861005.1 Actinomycetota bacterium | reverse complement strand
AAGCGGCAGCACGAGATCCTCACGTTCAGCTACGTCGCGGCTCGCATCATGGAATCCGTCTTCATTGCCGTCGGCATCCTCGCCGTCCTTGCAATCGTGACGTTGCGGCACGACGCAGGCGCGGATGCCGCGTCACTCGGCGGGCTGGCCGAATCGCTCGCCGCAATCAAGGACTGGACGTTCAACCTCGGGCCCGGCTTCGTTGTCGGCATCGGGAACGGGCTGATCCTGGGCTACCTGATGCTCCGGTCCGGGCTGATGCCCCGGGGACTGGCGCTACTGGGAGTGATCGGCGGTCCGCTCCAGACCCTTGCGGGCATCGGCGTGCTGTTCGACCTCTACGACGCAGGCGGGCCGGTGCAAAGCATCGCGACGATCCCGGAAATCATTTGGGAACTCTCGCTTGGCATCTACCCGCTGATCTGGGGATTCAGGTCGTCTCCCATCGTCGCGGAGGAAGGGCGCCCCGTTCTCCATCCTGCCGTGCTCGCGCGTTGAGCTGAACTGCTCGCCAAGTCTCAGGCCCACCACTGGCACGAGTCGCAGTCGCCGTTGTCGTGCTGGGCCCAACGGCGCCGGGCGCACACGCTGTGAAGGTTCTCGGCGCCGTGCCGTCCTGCGGGAACCGGAGAGCGCACACCTCGTCCGCGGTGGGCGCGGCCGGCCCGGCGGCCTCACAACCGCGAGAGCGACTCGGACGAGGAGCGGTCTCATCTCACGCGTTCCCGGTTCCCCACGCGATTTGCAGTGAGTTTGCTGTTGATTGCGACTCGGCCAGCACGTCGTCGAGGAAGACGTTAGAGAACACTGGAGGCGCGGATACCCGGATGCGTGGCGGCAAGCCGCTACTGGGCGAGACGGGTGAACAGCGTCAGCTGCGTGCCATCCGGTGCGCGGACGCGGACGTTGCGGTCGTGCCATGGAGTGTCGACGGGTCCGCCGAGGCGGGCCGCACCGGCCGCTTCGAGCCTCGCCGCCGAGGCGGCGGAATCGTCGACCTCGAGCGCGATTCGCACGCTGCCCGCGACGCGGCTCCCGACTTCGATTTTGTCGATCGTCGCGGCCTGGCGTGCGTCGATTAGCTCCAGCGTCGCGCGGCCGGCATCGAGAAGCACGACCCGTCCGGCATCGCTGCTCCAGTCCTCGAGCTGCGCCAGTGCAAGCGCGCTGCGGTAGAAGGCGAGCGCTTGCTCGTGATCCTCCACCGTCAGCACGACTCGAAACTCCTTCACGCGCTCGCCGAGGGCTTGGAGGGACCCCGGGGCCCTGAGGGAGGACTGTAAGGCTTGCTTTCGTTCTCCACCACGTAGATCCGTCACGGCCGCTCCTGTCACGCCGCCTTGGCGCCCCGAAGAGGCGGCGGCCGAGCCCCGACCGTCTGACTCGCTCGACTCGGTCGGCAAATAGAGGGCCAGGGGCCGGGATGACCCGGCCCCTGGCCGGACAGTTACGTCCGCCGAAGGATCCAGAGCCCGCCGTTCATGTCGCTCGCGTAGACGAGGCCGCGCTCGTCGACGAAGACGCCCCAGACTTGCGCCGTCTGGGAAAGAACGCCCCGCTGGGGCGGCCTGACCGGGTTCTGGTAGGCGGGTGGAATGAAGTAGGCGACCTGGCGCGGGGCGGTCGGGTCGCTCACGTCGACGACCTGGATCCCGTCGGAGTACCAGGACATGTAGAGCTCGTCGCCGACGAGGAACGGATTGTGGATCGAGTAGTCGCCCGAGCCCTGCGCGCCTTGACCGAGGGAGTTCGGCGTCCGGTAGGAGCCGATCTGCACCGGCGCCGACGGGTCGGAGAAGTCGTAGACCCGCAGGTAGCCGTAGCCCTTCTCGATGTCCGGCCCCGAGTTCTTGCAGAAGTCCTCGTCCGCCGTGAAGAGGAGCTGGCGGGCGTCGTCGTACGTCGACGAGTGGGCGTCGCCGTCGGCGTTCTCGGGGTAGATCGTCCGGCCCAGGTAGACAGGGTTCTCCGGATCCGAGAGGTCGAGCGCGATGAAGCCCGAGTCCCAGTAGGCGAGGAAGACGAGCTTCCCGTCCTCCGATGGTTCGGCGCCGTGCCCGTAGTTCGGGTCCGGGTCGCACCCCTGTCCCTCGTCGAACGGGCCGCCGACGTCCTGGATCCCCCAGTCGGACACCTGGACCGGGTTCGTCGGATCCGTGATGTCGATCAGGCGGAAGTCGCCATAGCCCTCTTCGTCGCGATAACCGCTCTCGGTGTTCTCGTCTGGATAGCGGCTCGTCGGGACGGTTGCGTACGCGAAGATCCGCCCGAGGTCGTCTCTCGCTTCCACCTCGAACTCGTGGACGCCGCGCGTACAGCAGCCGGTGTTCAAGTACCCGATGCGCACCGGTGCGGTCGGGTTGGTGACGTCCCAGAGCATGAGGCCCCGGTCGGCGTTCTCGTCATACCTCGATCCGCCGCAGTACTGGATCCCGACGACGGCAATATCCCGGCCTGCGTATGGCCCGAACTCAGCGGTGTAGACGACGACATCCTCGGCCGACGTACCGGCCGGGTTCTGGAGCGTCGCGACTTGACGAGGAGCTGTCGGGTCGCGGGCATCGACTACCGCGACGCCGCTCAGGGGCGCCTCGGGGCAGAACCGCTCCTTGCTCCCGTTCGCCCAGTCGGCGAAGCCCCATTGCCCGACGTAGGCGAACCCCTCGTGCACCCACACATCGGCGTTGAAGCCCCGGCCGCCGAGGTCGGTGTGGCCGACGACCTCGAAGCCGGAGATCGCGCCCGACTTGGCTCCCTGTTCGAACACCTGTGCCGACGAACCGGCTGCGCCGATGCCGGCGGCGAGAAGTGCCCCGGCAAGGACCCCGCAGGCGATCATGACCCTCCGCATGCTTCTCCCTTCTGTTCGCTCGGAAGGGCGATTGTCGCTCGCGCCGGCGAGGTCGCGCAAGGCCCTCCGCCGAGCCGTATACGCGGTTGTGCCGAGCGCGACCAAGAGGGCGTAAGCCCCTGCGAACGCGCGGACGGCGTTCGCGCGAAGCGCGCCGTTCGTCGCGGCCCTCTTCCCTCGCCGCCCGCTGGAGCGACCGGGCGCGGCTCCGCTGATTACACGGCCTGCTTCCGGGGCAACTGACATCCCGCCGGGATCGTCACGTCACACCGGACGTGGGCCCTCTTTTCGCGGTGGCGGAGACGACGGGATTAGACGAACACGCACGCTCCTGATTCGTCGGGTGCGAGCGGACGCGAGGCGTTCGCAGGACCGCCACCGCGCGGAAACGATGGGATCGACTCGCGGGAGCGGGACTCGATTTCGAGGGCGCACATAGCCGTGCCCGTGCGCACGCTCGGCCCCGCCCACCCCCGGCTCCCGTCGCGAAATCGTGCGAGGCCCCCGACTGCGACGAATCCGGGTCGAAAGCGGACACAATCCGCGCGATTCAGCGCCGGCCGGGTCGCGCCTCCGCACGTCTCCGTCTCCGTCGCGCCCCGTAGAGCAAGAGCCCCGCGCTGGCGGCCACGACGAGTGCCTGCCTTCTCGGTGACCGCGCCGCCCGGCCGGGCACAAGGCGCGACATAAGCGCCTCGGGAGGAGACGACTGAGCGCGTTTCCGCCGGCGACGCCGACGGCGGTAGGCGTCAGGCAGGCGGCGATCGCCCGTCAAGAAGTCATGAAGCGGGTCGCCAAAGGTCGGCCGGATGCGGAACCGGGGGTATCCGAGCGCCCATTTTGCCCGCCGGCAGGCCGCAGCCGTTCGCCGACCGAAGATGCCGTCGATCGGTCCCGGCCGGTAGTTCTCGCGGAAGCGGTTCCGGCGGAGGAGTCGCTGGGCAACCCGGACCTCCGGGCCCCTCCGGCCACGGCGAAGGGTCGGGAACGGCACGCCGGCGAGGCGGTGCCAGTCGCCGAACCGGATCGTTCGCCGCAGGTCGTCGCCCGGGCATCCGGTCGCCTTGAACGAGCTGTGCGGTCTCACCTCGTCGCCGAAACGCCGACGACTCGCGAGAACGAGCTGGGCGAGCGCCTGGCGCCCTCGCCGGGTGACGTCGTCCCGCCCTGCCGTGTCGTCGCCGAGAAAGCAGGCAGCGTGGTAGTGATCGTTGCCGAAGTTCGTCCCCTGCGCGGCGGTGCGAACGCCCCAGCCGCGGCCGACGAAGACGAACCCGTGCTTGCAGAAGACGAACGAGTAGGCGATGTCGCAAAAACCCCGCTCCTCCTGGTGAAACCGCTGGATCGCGCGGACGCGCGCCGCGCACTTCTCGTGGCTTGCGCGCTCGTCCCCGTTCGAGGCCGAATAGTGGACCGCGAGCCCGCGGACGCGGGCAGCGGGTAACGGGTCGCGACAGCGGGGCGGACGCGCCCCCCAACGTCGTCTCGAAACCAGCTTCACGCGAGGGGCATCGTCGTCATCTCCAAGAGGAACCCCGTCCACGCGGTGGCCGAGCGAGCGCCGCTCGCGCGTGCAATGCACCCGAAGTGGCTCGTCGCCGACGACGGTCGCTCACGGTCGCGTCGGCGTGCGCGAAAGCCCGGAGCGAAGGCGCTTGCTTGTCCACGCGTGCCCGGAGGGTTCGGCGCCGGAACCTCGACGGGAAAGAGGCGGTCGGAGCTTCGAGTCCGCCAGAGGGCTTCGGCGAATGCCTGGAAACGAGCGATTCCGGGGATCGCCTCGGCTGGATCGGCGATCCGAGGAACGGTCGCCGAGAAGGCGGGGAGCCGTTCGGGCGGGATCCTGTGGGTGCCCCCACAAGGAGCCAGGCCCGAACGCGCGTCCACTACCCTTGCGATCCGAGCCCACAGACCTCGGCGAGGAAGCCCCGTACCGTTCTTCCCCTCCCGAGGTCGGACTGTGTCTGGAGCACGATTGCAGGCCCCTGGGCGGGGTCTCCGCTCAACTGCTTGGAGAGAACCGTCTGATACCCGTGGCACCCCTCGGGCGTGGCGGGTGGCGGCGTCCCCTCAGAACCGGGCGGCGCGGCATCGCCGAGCGCGGCCGGAGTTCGACGAAAAGAGCAGCGCGTGCAAAGGCGGCGACGGCGGGTGTACGGACTACGCGTCTCACCTCACCTCCTCTCGTTACGGCTTAACAAACGAAGAGACTGGCGTTCCGCCCGCGCCGAGCGCATCACTCGGACGAGGGATTAGCTGAACGCCGCGTATCGCGCGACGTCCGGCTTGAGCTGCTTGTCCAAGCTCGGCACCTGCGCCCGGTGCGCGTCCTCGTCGCCGATGGAGAGGAAGTCGATGCCAACCACGCGGACGCATCTCCCGATCAGGTGACGGGCTCCGCTTCCGGTCAGGCGGATGAACTCATCTGCGGCCGCGGAATGGTCAACTTCTTTGAGCTCGGCGATCTTGCGGACGCGGCGTCCTTTACCGGGCGTGGGGACGACGTCCGACTCGGCGTCGCTGCTGAGGCCGGCGCGGACACGGTTTCTCTCGACGCGCTTTCGCTCGACCCCGTTCTCGGTGAGGCCGGCGTCGATGGGGGGAGCGGTGATGACGTGATAGCCGGTGGGCGGAGAGGCGAACGTTTGTCCGGTGGCCCGGGAGACGACACGCTTAGCGGCGGTGCCGGGAACGATCGTCTCGAGGGCGACGCGGGGATGACCGGCTTGACGGCGGTCCTCGGCGGGATGTCGCAAGCTTCGTCGTCGCGCCGCTGCAGGTGTCGATGCCGCGGCCGCCATCGAGCAGGTTGTGTCCCGCCCCACCGAGGACGACGTCCGGCCCGGAGATGAGAAGCGCGCGCTTCGCGCCGCTTGGCGGCGCCGTATGAGCCTCTTCGGAACCTTGACACGAAGATCACAACCTGCGAGATTCGCGCCGTTCTGCGGTTTCGGGGAGAGGAGCAAATGCGATGAGAAGACTCGCGATTCTGCTGGCGCGTCACAACCGCATGAGGGGGAGCGCGATGCGGCAGCTTCCGAAGCGTCGGAGCAGCGTGCGGCGGCGTGTGTCCCTTCTGCTCGTCGCTGCAATGGCCGCGGCAGTGTTCGCGTCTTCAGCGACCGCGACGCCCCCTATGAAGTTCACCGACACGGCCACGGTGACTTCGGAACTCACGGACGTGTGTCCGTTCCCAGTGATGGTCGAAAGCACCATCACGTTCACCGAGATCGACTTCCTCGACGAGAGCGGCAACGTGACGCGGATCTTTTCCCACACCGTCGAGCAGGACGTGTTCAGCGCGAACGGGAAGTCCTTGACGGGGATTCCGTTCGCGTTCAACATCGAGGTGCTTTTCGACGAGGAAGGCTCGGTCACGCACGTCTACGCGAGCGGCGTCGCAGAGAAGATCGTTCTTCCGGACGGGACGCTCTTCATCTCAGCCGGACGCATCGACTTCACCGCCCATCCCGGCGCGGTATTCGTGCTGTCGCCGGACGTCGGGAACCCGGGCAACGTCGAAGCGTTCTGCGCGGCGCTCGCCGATCCGTAAGCGACGACGGGAGGGGCGGCGGGGGCGTTGCTCCTCCCTCCATTTCAGACGGGGTGGGCGAGCCAGTCTCGCTTGCTCTCGGCTGGTTCGGAAGCGAGCAACGAGTGGAAAGCTGTCCGCCTCCGCGATCCTCGTCGCGAGGTCGACGGTTCTGAGCGAAGTGGATTGTTGCCAGTCTGAGGCGACGCCGCGCCGGACACCAACGGACACATCAGAAACGCCACGCGCGACGCCTCGCGACACACCCTCCGCGTCCGCAGATTCGAGATTTGCAGGAGAACTGCGTCTGCCAGTGATCGCGCGTGTACGCGCGTGACGCCTAGGAACCTCAATGGTAAGGAGGAGGCCGTGGGTTCGAGTCCCACAGAGGGCTTCGAAGATCCTGCAAACCGCACGATTTTGCTACCTGGATAGACGTTCCTGACCAACGGACCTATCTCGCCGAGTCAGGCGAGGGTGAGGGGTCGAAACGGTGGCTTCTTCGCGCCGGCTCGAGCTCTGCGACGTCATGGCGCCTGCCCGGCCCGGCGGCAATACGCTTGGTCGGTGAGCCTCTCGGAAGCTGAGTTCGCGGAACGCTCGGGCTCCTCGCTGCAACGGGTGCGGGAGCTCGAGCGCTTCGGAATCCTCGTCCGGCAGGACGACGGTCGATTCTCCGCCAAGGACGTGCATCGCGTCCGGCTCATGCAGGCGTTCGAGGAGGCGGGGATCGACCTCGAGGTGATCGCCCGGGGGATCGCGGCCGGCAAGCTCGGGTACGAAAACGTCGGGCTCCTTCTGCCGGAGCCGGCGGCGTTCTCCACGTCCTACGAGGAGCTCGCGCGCGAGAGCGGACGGTCACCCGAGGCGATTCGCCGGCTCGTCCGCGAGTTCGGTCTCGCGCAAGCCGACTTGCAGATGCGCCTTCGCGACGACGACGCTGACATGCTCCGCGAGCTCCTCGACGTGTGGGGCGCGGGCGACGACGACGAGCTCGCCCGTCTCGCGCGCGCCTACGGGCAGAACATCCGCCGCCTCGTCGCCTCAGACCTCGAGATCGCGAATACCTCGGTGTTCGCGCGCCTTCGGGAGAGCGGATTGCAGGACGCCGACTTGCGAGCTGCCGCGGGTAAGCTCGGTGTCCGCGTCGTGGCGCTCGGTGAGCGGATGACCCTCTGGCTCCGCAGCCGCCACCTCGAGCATGAGGTCATCTCCGCCACCGTTCAGGGCACGGAGGAGTATCTCCAGGAGC
>JALZGN010000267.1 GCA_030861005.1 Actinomycetota bacterium | reverse complement strand
GTGACCTTCCCCTTCCGCTCGTTCTTCGCGCGCACGCTCGTCACGTGCTGCGGCGTCTTCGCGTCGAAGACCTCGCTCTCGTGATTCGTCATCTCCGACTGGCTTCGGCGTGCCGAGAAGCTCTTGCCGAAGCGCTGAAGCCGACGGAAGTACCTGTTCATGCGTCTCCTTTCCCGATCCGTCGCCGCCGTTGTTCCCGGGTGAAGCGCGAGCTAACGCGCGCAACGCCGAGCTCGATAGAATCGTTCATAGAGTTAACGAAATGTCTTCCTCGCTCGCCACGACGCCCGACTCGCTCGCGCTCGCGAACGAGCTGCGACCCCTCCTCCTCCACCTGAACCGCCACCTGCGCCGCGAGCTCGGCCCGCTTCGCGTGACGGCCGGTCAGGCAGCGCTCCTCCACGCGATCAAGGTCAATCCGGGAGCGGGCGTCCGCGAGCTCGCGGAGCGTGAAGGCGTCTCGCCGCCGTGGGTGACTGCGGCGCTCGACCGTCTCGAGTCCGACGGGCTCGTGCGGAGAACGCGGTCCGCCGCCGACCGGCGTCGGGTCGTCCTCGAGGTCACGGACGCCGGGCTCCGCGTCCTGCGAGCGGCCCGACGGCGCCGCACCGCTTGGCTCTCGGCTCGCCTTGGGAAGCTCGACGACGACGAGCGAGGCGCGATCGCGGCGGCTCTCCCGGCGCTCCGCCGACTCCTCGAGGAGCGCGGATGACGGCGGCGCTTCTCGCCGCCAACCGCCGCACGTTCGCCAGCCTGCGCAAGCATCGGAACTACCGGCTCTTCTTCGCTGGCCAGGTGGTCTCCGTGACAGGAACCTGGATGCAGAACGTGGCGACCGCCTGGCTCGTCCTCGAGCTGACCGGGTCGCCGGTTGCGGTCGGGCTGCTCGCTCTTTTCCAGTTCCTCCCGTTCACGCTCCTCAGCCTCCCGGCGGGCGTTCTGCTCGACCGCCTCGACCCCAGGCGGACCGTGATCGCGACGCAGGCGCTCTCGCTCGTCTCCGCGGCCGTTCTCGCGGCGCTCACGCTCGCCGATCTGATCGCGGTTTGGCAGGTGTACGTCCTGACGGCGCTCCGCGGCACCGTCCTCGTGCTCGACAACCCGGGCCGTCAGGCACTGACGTTCCAGCTCGTCGGTCGCGACGAGCTCCCGAACGCCGTCGCGCTGAACTCCACGCTCTTCAACGCCGCCCGCGTCGTCGGCCCGGCCGTCGGCGGCGTGCTCGTCGCCACGCTCGGAGTCGGGATCGCCTTCGCGCTGAACGCGGCGAGCTTCCTCGCGGTTCTCGCGGCTCTCGTGGCGATGCGCGAGCGCGAGCTCTTCCCGCTCGATCGGGGCGAGGACGGCGCGCCGGGGTTCCTGCGAGGCACGCAAGAAGCGTTCGCGTACGTCCGCCGAACCCCGCTCGTCGCCGCCATCCTGGGAGCGGTGCTCGCGGTCAGCATGCTCGCGTTCAACTTCCACGTGCTCCTCCCGGTTCTCGCGCGCGAGACGCTCGACGCGGGCGCCGAGGCGTTCGGGATCCTCTCCGCCTGGTTCGGCGCCGGCGCGCTCGTCGGCGCGCTTGCGGCCGCAACGCGAGGGCGCGCGAGCCCGAGAGCCTTCCTCGTCGGAGCCGCGTTCTTCGGAGCGGCCGAGCTCGTGCTCGCGCCGCTCGGCTCCCTCGCGGCTGCATCGGGCGTCCTCTTCCTGACGGGGGCCAGCTTCACGACCTGGGTGGCGAACGCGAACGCGTCGCTCCAGCTTGCCGTCCCCGACCGCTTGCGCGGCCGCGTGCTCGGCTTCTACTTCCTCGCCTTCAATGGAAGCATGCCGCTCGGCGGCCTCCTCGCCGGCTGGCTCGCGGCGGTCGGCGGGACGAGACTCGCCTTCGCCGTCGGGGGGGCGGGCGCCCTTGCCGCGACGCTCGTCGCGCTGGCCGTCCTGCGCGGATCCGCCCCGCTCGCCGGCTCGCCGCTCCCGGCCCGCGCCCGCTAGAAGCGCTCGCCGACAGGATGTGCGACGGGACCCCTCGCCCACCCCTAGTTTCGGTCGCCGTTCTACGCGGCGACGATGTAAACGGGCGTCCCGACCGCGACGTTCTCGAAAAGCCACTCCGCGTCCGGGATCGCCATCCGGATGCAGCCGTGCGAGACCGAGTAGCCGAGCGAGGCGGGATCGGGAGTCCCGTGGATTCCGACCGCGTAGGCCGAAAGACCCATCCAACGGGTCCCGAGCGGGTTCCCGGGTCCCGGCGGAACCGGCTCCGCCCCCTCGGCCCACTCGCTGTCGGGCGGGTTCCACGTCGGATCTCGCTCCTTGACGACGATCTCGAAGTCGCCGAGCGGCGTCGGGTATTGCGTCTGACCCGTCGCGACCGTGAACGTCCGCACGAGGCTGAAGCCGTCGTAGAGGTTGAGGCGATTCGAGGCACGCCAGATGACGACGATCGGACCGTAGTCGGCGGCCGTCCGCTTCGGCGGGACGGCGACCGTTTTCACCTGGTGCCGGGCGTCCCGGAAGGACGAGCGGACGGCACGGGTCAGAATGCGCGTCATCGCCGCCCGATCGACGCGTCGCCCCGGACGTGGCTCCGTGAACGACGGTACGAGGTCGGCCCCAAGGCCGACCAGCTTCGCGTCCACGGCGGGTCTCGCGATTGCCCGGTCGAGGCGCGCGACGAAGCGCCGCAGGACGCCCCTGCGAATCGCGATCTGGAGCGGAAGCCGCGACCCGGGCTTCGCGTGGAGCGCGCGATCGATCGCGTCGCCGACCGCAGCGGTCGCGCCGATTCGCGCGGGCGCGACCGACCACGTTCGGTCGCGGTAGAAGAGCCTGATCGGCCGCCGGTAGCGGCGTTCCACCCGCTCGCGCGCCTGCACGGAGATGAGGCCACCCACGGCGACGTTGCCGACCTCGACATCCCTGGGAACGACCGGGAGCGAGACTCCCGCCGCAGGCACCGCCGTCCCGAAGCCGACCGCGACGAGCAGCGAGAGCGCGAGCTTGTGGATCACGGCAGCGTGATGGTAGGGGAATCTCTCCGCTCCTCGCCAGGAAATCCCGCCCGCACGGGTACTGTGGCGGCATGATCGACCTTCGTTCGGACACCGTCACGAGGCCGACCGACGAGATGCGGCGCGCGATGGCGGCGGCCGACGTCGGCGACGAGCAAAAGCGAGAGGATCCGACCGTCATCGCACTCGAGGAGCGCGCCGCGGCGCTCCTCGGGCAGGAGGAGGCCGTCTACCTTCCGACCGCGACGATGGGGAACCAGATCGCGCTCCGGCTCCTCTCGGAGCCCGGTGACGAGGTGATCGCGGAGGCGAGCTCGCACGTCTTCCGATACGAGCTCGGCGGCCCCGCGGTCCACTCGGGGCTCGCGATGAAGGCGATCGTGAGCCCCGGCGACGATGGACGCTTCTCGTCCGCGGAAGTCCGCGCCGCCGTCAACCCGCCCGCCGACCTCCACACGCCGCCCACGCGAGTCCTCTCGCTCGAGAACACGCACAACGGCGGAGGGGGGCGGGTCTGGCCCCTCGACGAGCTCCGCGCCGTCGTCGTCGAGGCGCGCAGACACGAGCTCGCGGTCCACCTGGACGGTGCCCGGATCGCGAACGCGGCCGTCGCGAGCCGCATCCCTGCGGCCGCCTACGGGCGGGAGGTGGACACGGTCACGATCTGCCTCTCGAAGGGGCTCGGCTGCCCACTCGGTGCGCTCCTCGCGACCTCGCGAGCGCGAGCCGGGAAGGCGCGGCGCCTGAAGCATCTCTTCGGCGGCGCGATGCGGCAGGCCGGGATCGTCGCGGCGGCCGGCCTCTACGCCCTCGAGCATCACGTCGAGCGGCTTGCGGACGACCACGCGAACGCGCGCCGCCTGGCGGAGGGGCTCGCGGACGCCGGGCTCCCGGTCGACCTCGAGCAGGTCGAGACGAACTTCGTGCTCCTCGACGTCACTCGCCTCGGCGTCGCGGCGGAAGACGCCGTCGCGCGCCTGTGCGCCGAGGGAGTTCTCCTCTCCCTCGCGGCCCGACCCGGATTCCTGCGCGCGGTCACGCACCTGGACGTGTCCGCGGCCGACGTCGAGCGTGCCGTCGCGGCGATCCCGCGTGCGCTCTCGCGGCGCGCGGCTCGGACGGCCGCGGGCGTCGTGCCCACGCCCTACTGACGATTTTGCAGACGGCCGAGGTGCGGCCCCGGCCCGTCGACCGGGGCCGGGAC
>JALZGN010000262.1 GCA_030861005.1 Actinomycetota bacterium | reverse complement strand
GCTCTCCGCGGTTCGGCGTCGGGTCGAACGGAACCCAGCCGTTTCCGGGGAAGTAGACCTCGACCCAGGTGTGCGCGTTGTGGTCGGTCACCGTCCACTCGTTCTCGTCCTCGTCGTACTGGCCGCTCGTGAACCCGGCCGCCACACGCGCGGGAATGCCGAGGTAGCGGAGCATAAGCGCCATCGCACCCGCGAAGTGCTGGCAGTAACCGCGCTTGTTCTCGAGGAAGGCGACGAGCGGCGGCACGGCCGTCGCCACGGGCGGCGACTCGTCGTAGACGAAGTTCCCCTCGCTGCCGCGGAACCACGTCTCGAGGAGGACGGCCGCGGCGTACGGCGTCTCGGCGCCGCGCGTGACGCGCCGAGCGGTCGTCCACAGGCGGCGGTGAACACCACCGTCGAGGACGGTGCTCGCCTTGAAGAGGGAGCGCATGTCGGCGTCACGACGGGGCGCTCCGAACGGCGAAAGCGGGCCACCGGCCGCGTCGGTCGTCGGGAAGGCGACCAGGTAGCGGCTCGCTTCGTCGGGATAGTGGGTCCCGGCTTTCGCCAGGTCCTGGGGACGAAGGCGCGGGGCGTAGCTCCAGACGGTGTAGCGGTGACCGCGACGCGGTGACTCGCCGAGCACGAGCGCGCCGTTCGACGCGACGCGCGCGGGCGAACTCGCCCGCGGCTCCCACCGCACCGGCTCTCCGTAGCCGACGAGTCGCGTGTCACGAAGGCCTTCGACTTCGACCTCCTGGCGGATCCACGCGTCCTCCTCGCGGGCCTCGGGCGGCAGCAGCGGATCGCGCACGTCGACCCGCGACTCGCCTGCCGTCACTCCCTGCACGTCGAGGGCCTCCCGCCAGATCTGGCCCGTGTACTCGTCGAGCGTCGTCGCGCGCCAGTAGAGGGAGCGCCGCGGCCCCTCGACCTTGATCCGCAGGACGACCGTTCGCTTCTCGGGGAAGTGGATTCCGTCGTAGTTCGAGTCCCAGACGTAGCGGACGCTCACGGGGTCGTCGGGGCGGTCGTAGAAGTCCCAGCTGTCCCAGTCGACGAACCCGCGCTTCGCGACCGCGTCGGAGGTCGAGAACCCGACTGACACAGCGACGAGAAGGAGCCCGACGGCGGCAGCGTGGACGACGCCGCGCGTCCCCGAGCCGAGGAGGAAGAGAAGCGCGAGCGCCGCGGCGAGGATGAGCGCACCCGTGAGCAGCGGGCGGCTGGTAGCGAGCCAGGTCGACGCCATCGTCGCCGGCCAGCCCGCGCCGACGAGGAGTGCTGCGAGGGCGAGGAGGACGCGCCTTGCCGCGATGGCGACGCCCGCGAACGCGACGAAGGCGAACGCGCCGAAGAGGACGACGCCGCGCATCTCGGGGAAGTCGACCGGGTTGAAGGGGATCGCGGTGTCGAAGAAGTCGAGCAGGCCCTGGCGGAAGGACGAGGCGACGGGACCGAAGAAGTCGTGGGCTCCGTCGCCCGGCCGGGCATCCGCGATCGAGATTCCGAAGGCGACGCTCCCGGCCACGAGCGTCGTGCCCGCGGCCGCCACGGCGACGACCCAGCGCGGCCGTCGGAGCGCGACCGCGAGCGTCGGCACGAGCGCGAGCGCAAGAAGGACGACGAGATCGACGAGCGGGAAGTCTCCGCCGTCGAGGCGGAGCCAGGCCGGCCCGACGAGGGCGGCGACGAGCGCGAACGAAACGAGCGTCCTAACCATGCACCGCCCTCCGGACGGCAGACGCTCCGACGGGAGCGGCCGAGAGCTTCGCGCCGAGATCGTCGCCACGGCCCACGACGACCACCGGAATACCGGCCCGCCCGAGGCGGACCAGCTGCCCGCTTGCCCGGGGATCGCGACGTCCCGAGCCCGCGAAGCTCGCGGGATCCACGTACACGAGCGCGGCCGCCTGGTGCCCGATCGTTCGCTGGAGCAAGCGGTCGACGAGCCGGGAGGAAATTCCCGCCGTCACCACGGTGACGTCCAGGGCGCGCGCCGCGGGTCCCGTCTCGTTGGCCAGGAGTGTCGCCGCCGGGACGTGACCGTCCGGCTCCACGGATGCGAGGAGCTCGAGCGCCCGCTGCCAGTCGCCGTCGAGCGAATGGATCCGCTGGTAGGCGTGCGAGCGCGAGTTCACGATGAGCGACGTCCGCCGGCCGCGTCGCGCGTGCGCCTTCGCGATCGAGCCGGCGACGCGGACCCCGAGCTCGAAGGTCGTCTCGGGTGGCTCGCCGACGACGGTCGTCCCGTCCGCGTCGAGAAGGACGGCCGTCTCGTCGCGCGGGGCATCCTCGAGCTCCTTGACCATGAGTTCGCCGCGCCGGGCGGTCGACGGCCAGTGCACGCGGCGGAGCGACTCACCCTGCTCGTACTCGCGCACGCTGTGGACCTCGAAGCCGCTCGTCCGTCGCAGCAGGAGACGTCGGCCGCCTGGCGTCTGCCCGCCGGCGTCCGAGAAGAGGCCGTCGAGGTCGACGAGCCGCGGGTAGACGAGCAGCGCCTCATTGCGCGCGAGGTCGATCTCGACGCGCTCGAGCCCGAACGGATCCTCGATCACGACTTGCGACGACTCGATCGGGTAGCGGCCCCGTGGCACGGCTGGAAGGACGTAGCGTCCCTGCAGCCGTCCCTGGCGGCGCTCGAGGCGGGCCTCGTGGTCGCCGAGTCGCGCGATCCGCTCGCGCGCGACGAGCGTGGCCGGGGGGAGGCCGCCCTCGACGTCGAGATCGAGCTGTACGGGAACGTCGTCACCGGCGAGGTGCTCCGCCTCCGAGGGCGGGCGGCGCAACGTCATCGGCCGGCGCAGGACGCGCACCCAGCCCGCCGCGGCGGCGACCGCGAGCACGAGGCCGAGCGCGACGGGGTAGAGCGGACGCGCACCGAACGCCCAGGCGGCGAGGTAGGTGACGCCGCCGAGGGCGAGGAGGGAGCGGCCGCGGTCCGTCAGCACGTCGCTCGCGGGGCCGTCGCTCGCGGGGCCGGAGAGGGGCGAGGCACCCCTACACCGGGACCGGCGTTCGCTCGACGGCCTCGCGGACGATCCCGTCGTCGGAGAGCCCGGACGAGCGGGCCTCCGGGGCGAGGATCAGCCGGTGCGCGAGGACCGCCGGCGCGACCGCCTTCACGTCCTCGGGGACGACGTAGTCTCGCCCGGCGACGAGCGCGCGCGCCTTCGCGACGCGAAGGAGGTTGATTCCGGCTCGCGGGCTTGCCCCGAGGTGAAGGCGCCCGTCCCCGCGCGTTTGCCGAAGGAGTGCGACGACGTAGCGCTGGAGGCTCTCCTCGACGTAGACGCGGCGGGCGTCCTCGATCGCTCCGAGCACATCCTGAGCGTCGGCCACGGGTTCGAGCGACTCGAGCGGCATCTGCGTCGTCTGCTCGGTCAGCATCTGCGCCTCGGCCGCGAGCGGCGGATACCCGATCGCGATCCGCATCGTGAAGCGGTCGAGCTGCGCCTCCGGAAGCGGGTACGTCCCCTCGTACTCGATCGGGTTCTGGGTCGCCATCACCATGAACGGCGGCGCGAGCAGATACGTGACGCCGTCGATCGTGACCTGGCGCTCCTGCATCGACTCGAGGAGCGCCGCCTGCGTCTTGGGCGATGTCCGGTTGATCTCGTCGACGAGCAGAACGTTCGCGAAGACCGGGCCGGGCCGGAACTCGAACTCGTTCGAGCGTTGGTCGAACACGTTCACCCCGGTCACGTCCGAAGGCAGGAGGTCGGGCGTGAACTGGATGCGCGAGAAGGAGAGGTCGACCGAGCGGGCGACGGCCTTTGCGAGCGTCGTCTTCCCGACGCCCGGCAGGTCCTCGATGATGAGATGACCTTCCGAGAGCAGGCAGAGGACGCAGAGCTCGAGCGTCTCGTCGGGCGCGTGCATCACGCGACGGAGGTTCGCGATGACCCGCCGAGCGAGCTCGGCCGAGCGCGCAGCCTCAAGCGGTTCCTCGATGCGGGCGACCGGCTCTTCCACTAGCTCTCTCCCAGCTGAGTCGCGACTTCGTCGAGGATAGCCGCCGCCACCTCGTCCTTGCGCCGCTTTCCGACCGTCCGCTCTCCGTGCGCGGAGACGAGGATCACCTCGTTCTCGTCGGCGCCGAAGCCGATGTCCTCTCTCGATACGTCGTTGAAGACGAAGAGGGTTCCGCGCTTCCGGGCGAGCTTCTCTCTCGCGCGGGCGAGGCCGCGCTCGCCGACGTCGGCGGCGAAGCCGACGATCACCTGCCCGTCGCGCCGCTCGGCGCCGAGGCGGGCGAGGACGTCCTCCGTCGGCTCGAGCGTTACGGTCCACGCCTCGGCATTCTTGCCTCGCTT
>JALZGN010000228.1 GCA_030861005.1 Actinomycetota bacterium | reverse complement strand
CGCCGAGCGCGGTCGGCGAGAGCGCGACGGGCGCCGCGGCGAGAAGGGCCGTGACGAGGAGTATGCGAAGGGGGGTCGGCACCGGTACGAGTTTCGCTGGGCGCACGGACGACCTTGCGCCGCGCGCGCCTCCGCTGTCCTGAAGCCGCGTTTCTATACCAAACCGCCCCGACAGGCAACGTCCGTCCGCCCTTTTGCAGGGCGTTTCTATGCGCGTGTCTGCGGAACGGATGGGAGCTTCGGCGGCGCCGGCTCGTCGGGCCCGGGAGTCGGTTCTCCGGGCGCGGGGGTGGGAGCCGGGTCCGGCACGTCGCCCTCGTCGGGCGGCGGCCACGGCTCGGGGACCCGAGCCGGTTCCCGGTCGGCGGTCGTCTTTCGGGTCGCGCGCACCGCCACCTCCCTTCGCTCGAGCGCGCGCAGGGCGTCCGCGGCCTCCCGCCGCAGGGGCCCGACGAGCGCTCGGTAATCGGCGTCGGTGATCTTGCCGGTCCGGTGATCGAACTCGAGCTCCTTCAGTCCGGCGAGGGCTCGGTCGCGCTCCTCCTCGAGTCGAATCCGCTCGGCGTCTTCCGCAGGCCGCTCGCTGCCGTCCACGACGTTGGTCCGGAGGAAGGGCCGCGCCGCGAAGCCGACGGCCGCGACGGCGAGAGCAGCGCCGAGGGCGAGGGCGAGGGCCTCCGTCATGCGCGCGCGAGCGCCTCCTCTCCCTCGGCGAACCGACGGGCGAGCCGGCGCTGCTCGCGGGCGTCCGGCCAGAGTGCCACGACCGACCCGGCCAGGAAGACGAGACCCGCGAGCCAGATGAGGTTCACGAGCGGGTTCACGATGATCTCGAGGAACACGGCATTGCGGCGGAAGTCGTCGGCGATGACGAAGAGGTCCTCCCCGCGCAGGAAGTCGGACCGGATCGCGACCTCGTTCGACGTCTGCTCCTCGGCGAAGTAGCGGTTCTTTCCGGGCTCGATCGTCCCGAGTTCGTCCCCGCCGCGTTCCACCGCCAGGCGCGCGCGAATCTCCTGCGCGTTCGCGCCCCGTCGCTCGTCGGCGCCGAGGAGCGTCAGCGTGTACCCGGCGACGGCGACCGATTCGCCGGGGCGAAGACGGGCCTCCCGCTTCGTCGAGAAGCCCCCGATCCCCACCGCGCCGACGAGCAGGAGCACGATCGCTGCGTGGACGACGTAGCCGCCGTAGCGGCGGCGGTTTCGCGCCACGAGGCTCGTGAACGCCTGGAGCCACGTCGCCGCTCCCGTCGCCCTGCGCGCGCGGGTTCCGCGCGCGAACTCGAGCGCGATCGCGGCGAGGACGAACGCGGCGAACGTGTATCCGACGAGCCCGACCGGGCTCGAGCCGGCGCCGAGGGCGAGGAGCACGACTCCCGCCAGGACGGCGGCGGCCGCGGGCCAGACGAGCGAGCCGCCGAGCGAGCGAAGCGACGCGCGCCGCCACGCAACGAGCGGTCCGATTCCCATCAGGAGGACGATCGGGAGACCGAAGACGATCGCGAAGAAGTCGTAGTAGGGCGGGCCGACCGTAAGCGTCGCGCCGCGCACGGCCTCCGAGAGGATCGGGTAGAGAACCCCCCACAGAACCGTGAGCGCGAAGGCGACGAGGAAGAGGTTGTTGTAGAGGAACGCCGCCTCGCGCGAGACGAGCGACTCGAGGCGCGTACGCGACCGAAGGAGCGGCAGGCGCACGAGGACGAGCGCCGTCGAGCCCGCCGCCACCGCAGCGATGAAGCCGAGGAACCACGGCCCGATCGACGACTGCGTGAACGAGTGGATCGAGCTCAGGATCCCGCTTCGCGTCAAGAACGTCCCGAAGAGCGCGAGGGCGAAGGCGAGCGCGACGAGGACGGCGTTCCAGACGCGCAGCATGTCCTTCTTCTCCTGGACCATGACCGAGTGGAGGAAGGCGGTTCCGACGAGCCACGGCATGAGCGCCGCGTTCTCGACGGGGTCCCACGCATACCAGCCGCCCCAGCCGACCTCCTCGTACGCCCACTTGGCGCCGAGCAGGATCGCGAAGCCGAGGAACGCCCAGGCGGCGAGCGTCCACCGGCGCGTCGCGATGATCCAGCGCTCGTCGGTTCGGCGAGAGGCGAGCGCGGCCATCGCGAAGGCGAATGGAATCGTGAGGCCGACGTACCCGAGGTAGAGGAGGGGCGGGTGCGCGAGCATGTACGGGTTCTGGAGGCTCGGGTTCAAGCCGAGCCCGTCCGCCGGGCGGGACTGCGTCGTGAACGGGCTCGCGACGAAGACGAGCAGGATCGCGAAGAAGGTCGCGACGCCCGCGAGAACCGGGACCGTCCACGGGAGGACGTGGCGCGTCAGCCTCGCGTTCAGAGAGACGGCGCTCACGCTCATGGCGAGGAGGACGAGGAGCCACAGGAGGAGCGACCCCTCCTGGCCGCTCCAGAAGGCGGCGAGGGTGTAGGGAAGGGGGAGCTCGTCGCTCGTGTGGTCGGCGACGTACACGAGCGAGAAGTCCTTCGCCGCGAGTGCGCCGAGAAGGACGAGCGACGCGATCACCGTCGCCGCGAGAGCGCCGACGAGCGCGTTTCGCGCCGAATCGGCGAGTCGGCGCCGGCCACGGTATGCGGCCAGCCCTCCTGCGATCGCCGCGTACGCGACGAGGCCGAGAGCGACGATGAGAGCGGCTCGGCCGAGGAGCACCATCTACGGACTCAGCGCTGCGCCGGCGAGTACTTCGACGGGCACTTCGTCTTCATCGACCCCGGCTCGGCGACGAAGACTCCGCTTCGCAACTCACCCTCCAGCATTACCTCGCGGCCGACGCGGAAGAGCTCGGGCACGGACCCCGTGTAGACGACGGGGACAGTCTCCGATCCCTCGACGTCGCGAAGGACGAAGCGCAACCCACCGCCGCGCGCGTCGCCCGCGACCGGTGCCGCGACGACGCCGCCGAGCTGCACACGGCCGTTGTGCGCAGCCACCTGACTCGGCTGCACCGCGGGCGTCGAGCCTCCCGCGAAACTCGTGTAGACGAGGAAGACGGCCAGCACCGCCGCCACCGAGAGCGCGATCACGAGACGCGCAGGATTGCGGGGCCGAGCCACGATTCGAGTCTATCGACCCGGTCCCGGCGTCCCGGACGTACGAGGCCGCTATTCGGGCGTGCGAGAGGGGCGGCGGAACGGAATTCGGTAGCCGTGGTCCCGGCAGAGCGCGCCCGGGTCGTCCTCGGTCAGCGCGTCGCAGTAGCCCTTCCCGTACGCCGCGCGCATGAAAGCCGCGACGACCTCGAGGTTCCACTCGCCGACCTCGCAGGCTTCACCCCAGAGATCGGCGAGCCGAACGTCGATGTCCAGCTCGAGCAGCTCGATCCTCGTCGGTCGCTTCCCCATGCACGAGAAACGGTAGGAGGCGCGTCGGACGGATACGGACGAGCGCGCGAGTCCCAGCCGGCGAAGCGTGACGGGCAAGCAGCGAGCCTGGCCGTACGTGTGGCGCCGGCTAGGCTGCCCGCGTGGGCGAGCTCCGCTACGGCCCCTCGCGCTTGCCGAGCCGCGAGAGCCCCGAGGCGGCGATCGAGACGCTGCTCGCCCACCGGTACACCGCTTGCGAGGTCGACTTCGAGGGCGGCTTCTGGATGAAGGACGAGTGGTCGTGGTCGACCCGGCTCGGCGAGCTCGCACGAGACGCGGGGATCGCCCTCTCGATTCATGCGCCGATCGCGGCCTTCCTCGGCCACGTCGAGCGCGACCAGAAGTACCGCCGCGCCGTCGGCATGCTCGACCACACGGCAGGAGTGGCGCTCGCCTGCGGCGCCGAGCTCGTCGTCTTCCACCCCGGCTTCCTGCTCGGTCGCACGCGCGACCAGGCCCTCGACTCGCTCGTCGAGCAGCTCGCCGACCTTCGCGCGCGCCTCGAGGAGAAGGGACGGGCGGTTCCCTTCGGGATCGAGATCATGGGCCGGGTTCGCGAGCTCGGGACCGCCGAGGACGTCTTCGCCGTCTCGGCGCGGCTTCCGTGGATCCGCCCCGTCCTCGACTTCGCGCACCTGCACGCCGTCACGGACGGCGCCTTCCTCGGCGCGGACGCCTTCGGCGGCATCCTCGCGCTCGCGCACGACCTGATCGAACCGGGTGCGCCCTTCCACGTCCACTTCTCGGATATCGCCTTCGCCAACCGAAACGAGACGAAGCACCTGCGCTACGGGGAAGGGACGCTCCGCGCGGAGCCGCTCGCCGAGTCGCTCGCCCGCTTCGACCGCCCGGCCACCGTGATCAGCGAGTCGCCCGACCTCGAGAGCGACCAAGCGATTCGGTCGGTCCTCGTCGGCGCCTAGCGCGCCTCCTCGCCGCTACCACGCCCGCTCGTCCGTGGTGACGCATCAGCGCCCGCTCGGCACGGCGGACGCATGCGCGGCGACGGCCGGCGCGGAGAGCCCTCGCAGCACGAGCGTCCCCGCGAGCGCGGTCGCCGCGGAAAACGCAAACGCCGCCGACCATGAGGTCGCGCCGACGATCGTCGTGAACACGACCGGCGTGACGGCTGCGGCGACTGAGAGCGCGGTCTGCTGAACGCCCAGGGCCGTTCCGCTCCGCTCCCGTCCAGCGAGCTCCGCTGCGGCCGTGAACGAAAGACCGTTCCACGAGAGCGAGAGCGCGCCCGCGCTCCCGAGCGCGAGGACGAGGAGTGGTGCGGGAGCCCGCACGAGCGCCGCCGAGCCGACGAGCGCGACGACGAGCGCCCCGCCGAGCCAGAGGACCGGCGCGATTCGCTCGCCGATGCGGTCCGACCAGTGACCGGCCGCGATGCGGAGGACGGCGCCGATCGTCTGCACCGCCGCGAGGATCCCGGCGCCGGCACCCGTTGAGAAGCCGCGCTCCTCGTGGAGGAAGAGGACGAGGAAGCCGAGGACGGAGGTCTGGGCCGCGACGAGGAGCCCGCTTCCGAGGCACAGGCGCGACAGGCGCCGGTCGCGGACGAGGCTCGTGTCGCCGTGCCGCTCGTCCCGCCGGGAAGCGCGCGCGTCACGAAGGAAGGCGGCGGCGGAGACGGCGGCCCCGAGCGCGCCGCCTGCCAGCGCGAGGAGCGCGGCCCGAACC
>JALZGN010000226.1 GCA_030861005.1 Actinomycetota bacterium | reverse complement strand
CTCCCCGCCACGTCACGTCGAGTGCCTCGAGCTCGAGCGGGAGACCCCCGAGCCTGCCCGCGGCCCGCGCCAGCGCTCCCGGGTCGTCGCCGGCGCCGACCGCGGTCGCCGTCGCGCGCGGCCGGGGGTGGAGCCGGACGACGACCTCGACGACGACGCCGAGCGTCCCGAAGGAGCCCGCGAAGAGCTTGGCCAGGTCGTACCCGGCGACGTTCTTGATCACCTTTCCGCCCGCTCGCGCGACCGTCCCGTCGGAGAGGGCAACCGTGACTCCGAGCAGGAGGTCGCGCGGGGCGCCGTACCGATGTCGAAGGGGCCCCGCGTCCGCGGTCGCCACGACGCCGCCAACGGTCGCCGAGCGCTCCGAACCAAGTAACAGACTGTTACTAGCGTCGAGCGGCGGGTCGAGCGCGAGCATCTGGCCCACCTCCGCGAACGCGGCCTGCGCGTCCGCCATCCGGACGCCCGCCTGGAGCACGGCCGTGAGGTCGCCCGCGTTGTGCTCGACGATCCGGTCGAGGCGGGCGGTCGTGAGCTCGACGTCGGGCTCGGGCGCGGGCGCGCCCCAGGCGAGCTTCGTCCCGCCCCCACGCGGGCGCACGGTGAGCCCGTCGCGACCCGCCTCGGCGAGGAGCGCCGCCGTCTCGCGCGCCGAGCTCGGGTGGTGCGTAACGGCCACTAGAAGCGCTCCGCGAGGCCCGCCGCCTCGAGGGGATGGACGCGGTAGGGCCCCGGCACCTCGCCGCAGAGACGCGGCGCGGGCATGACCTTTCCCGGGTTCGCGCGCTGACCAGGGTCGAAGGCGCAGCGAAGCTTCTGGAACGCGGCGAGGTCTTCCTCGGCGAACATCGCCGGCATGTAGCGCTTCTTGTCGACCCCGACACCGTGCTCCCCGGTGATCGAGCCGCCCTCCTCGACGCACGCGAGCACGATCTTCCCCGCGAGCTCCTCGGCCCGCTCCGCCTCCCCCGCGCGCCTCACGTCGTAGGCGACGAGAGGATGAAGGTTCCCATCGCCGGCGTGGAAGACGTTCGCGACGGGGAGCCCGTACTCGCCCGCGAGCTCCTCGATCCGTCCGAGCACCCGAGCGAGACGGGTGCGCGGGATTACGCTGTCCTGGACGTAGTACGAAGGCGAGATCCGGCCCATCGCGGCGAACGCCGCCTTGCGCGCGCGCCAGATTCGCTGCCGCTCCTCGTCGTCGCGAGCGACGCGAACCTCGGCGGCGCCGTTTCGCTCGCAGAGCGCGACCGCCTCTCTAAACAGCGCGTCGCACTCGGCCGCCGGCCCGTCGAGCTCGACGATGAGCGCAGCCGCCACGTCGGGGTTCCCGGCGTTCGTCGCCTCCTCCGCCGCCCGAAGCGAGAGACGGTCCATGATCTCGATCGCGCCCGGCACGAGACCCGCCCCGACGATGTCGGTGACCGTTTGCCCGGCCGCCTCCATCTCGTCGAAGTACGCGACGAGCGTCTGCACGTGCTCGGGAACGGGGATCACGCGGAGCGTGATTCGCGTCGCGACCCCGAGCGTCCCCTCCGACCCGACGAACACGCCAACGAGGTCGTAGCCGGAGCGGTCGAGCTCCTTGCCGCCGATGGCTACGACCTCGCCATCGGCGAGCACGACCTCGAGCCCGGTCACGTAGTTGGTCGTGAACCCGTACTTGAAGCAGTGCGCGCCGCCTGAGTTCTCGGCGACATTCCCCCCGATCGTGCAGACGATCTGGCTCGACGGATCGGGCGGGAAGAAGTGCGTCGGCGAAACGGCACGAGAGACCTCGACGTTCGTCACGCCTGGCTCGACGACGACCCGGGCGTTCGCGAGGTCGACCTCGATGATCCGCCGCAGGCGCGAGAGGACGACGAGGACGCCGTCCTCGACCGGCAACGCGCCGCCGGAAAGACCGGTCCCCGCTCCGCGCGCGACCCACGGAACCTGTGCGCGCTCGCAAGCGCGGACGACCTCGCGCACCTCCCCGGCGGAACCAGGAAGCACGGCGAGCGCCGGGGGGACTCGGTAGTGGAGGAGCGCGTCCGACTCGTAGGTCCGCAGCTCGTCGCGCTGCGAGACGACGTGCGCGTCGCCGCAGATTCGGGCGAGCTCGGCCTCGAGCCGATCGGCGTTCACGTGGGAAGCCTATTTTCCCCGCTTAGGGGGACCGCGCGTTTCGGCCCTTCGTTGCAGGGATATCTACGAGACGTGCGCGAGCCGACGCCCGAGCTGCGCGCCCTCTCCGATCTCGCCCGTGCGGCCGCCGAGGGCCCCTACGACGTCGGGGACCTCCTGGACCGAATCTGCGCAAGCATCGCCGAGACGTTCGGCTTCGGCCGCGCGACCGTGGCCGAGTACGACGAGGACGGCCGGACGCTGACTCCGGTCGCCTCGCGCGGCGTCGCACTCGAGGCGCTACCACGGGCGATCCCGATCGAGACACAACCGATCTTCGAGCGCGCGCTCGCGGAGGGCGGCGCGGTGTTCGTGGAGGACGTCCGCGACGACCCGGGCCTCTCCCCGGAGCTCGTCGAGGCGCTCGGCGTCCGCTCGGTTCTCGTCGTCCCGCTCGTCTCGGCAGGCCGCTGCGTCGGGTTCGTGTGCGCCGATCGGGGCGGGGACGTCTTTCGGCTCGACGAGCCGACGCTCGCCGTTCTGACGACGTTCGGCCAGGTCGCCGCCGTCATCGTCGCCCAGGCCCGCGAGGGCGCGGCGCTCCGCCGACTCGACGAGCTGAAGACGCACTTCGTCGCGCTCGCGTCGCACGAGCTCCGGGCGCCGGTCGCGGTCGTGCACGGGATCGCCGCCACGCTCGCCGCACGAGGCGACGACCTCGAGCCCGAGCTCCTCCTGCGCCTGCGAGAGGCGCTCGCCGAGCATACGAGCCGGCTCCGCTTGCTCGTCGACCAGCTCCTGGATCTCTCGCGCCTCGAGGCTGGAGGGATCGACATCTCGCCGGAGCGATTCCGCGTCCGCGACCGGGTCGCCGACGTCGTCCGCGCTGCGACCGGCGACGGTGCGAACGTGGTTCGGATCGACATCCCGCCCGAGCTCGAGGCGGAGGCCGACCCGAACGCGTTCGACCGGATCGTCGCCAACCTCGTTACGAACGCGTGCAGGTACGGCGACGCCCCGGTGGTCGTCTCGGCCTCGCGGTCGGACCGCCACTTCCGCCTCGCGGTCGAGGACCGAGGCCGCGGCGTCACCGAGGAGTTCATTCCCCGGCTCTTCGACCGCTTCACACGGAGCGACGAGTCGAAGGAGGGCTTCCGCGGAGCCGGCCTCGGTCTGTCGATCGTGCGGTCTTACGCCGAGGCGCACGGCGGCGAAATCCTCTACCGGCCGGCCGAGCCCCGCGGCGCGCGCTTCGAGCTCATCCTTCCCTCGAGCCGCTAAGTCGGCGGAACGATCGGCAGGCCGGACGCGACGCGCTTGCGTCCTCCGACTTCGTACACGACGTCGACGCTGTCGTTCCTTCGGTACGTCCCCGCGACGCCGAGGAAGATGCTCGTCCACCGAAGTGCACCGAGCTTCCCCTCCTTCGCGAGCGGGCTCGAAAAGCGAAGCGAGCGACCGGCGACCTCGTAATCGCGGCCGCGCTCCTGCCGAACGCCGTTCACGAAAACCTCGAACGGCTCGGTCACGTCGCTTGGAAGCGGGACCGTCCACACGTCTCCCACGGGCGCCGGAAGCCTAGAGATGCGTGCATGACGAGGGGGCCCAGAGGCCCCCTCGTTCCCTCTCGCGCGCTCCAAGCTTCCCCTCGATCAGGGGCAAGACCCTCGTCACCCCGGGGGCGGCTCTCCCGTGTCAGCCCGCCCGTGTCGCACTTAACCCACCGAACAGGTGACTCTCAATCCCCCGAACGAGGGCTGTAGGCGCCTCCCGGCGCCTAAGCCGTTACGAGCCTTGCCCCGACGACGCGAACGGCCGTGCTTAGAATCGGCGGCGGTGCCCCGGAGCCGCGTCCTCTCCGTTCTCCTGGTCCTGTTCGCGGCGATCATCGTCGTGCTCCCGCTTACGTTCGGCCTTCCGGGCTCCTCGACGCCGAACTCCTCGACCGACTCGGGCGACGCGATCAACGAGGTCTACTGGGTCGTCTTCGGCCTTGCCGCCGTCATCTTCGTCGGCGTCGAGGCGACGCTCATCGTCTTCATGTTCCGTTTTCGCCGCCGACCGGAGACGCCGCCGAGCGCAGAGGGGCCGCAGATCCACGGGAACACGCGGGTGGAGATCACCTGGACGCTCGTCCCCGCGCTCCTCCTCCTCGGCCTCGCGATCTACACGTTCTCCCGCGTCCCCGACGTCGAGGCGACGCCGAGCTCGAACGAGGACGTCCTTGTCGTCGACGTCACCGGCCATCAGTTCTACTGGCAATACCGGTATCCGAACGGGGCGCTCTCCTTCGACGTCCTCTACCTGCCCGTCGACCGCAAGGTGACGCTCCGGATCCGTTCCGAGGACGTGCCGCACAGCTGGTGGGTTCCGCAGCTCACGGGGAAGCGCGACGCGATTCCGGGCCGGACGAACGAGCTTCACTTCCGGCCGCGCGAGCGAGGCACGTTCGACCACGGCGTCTGCGGCGAGTTCTGCGGAATCCAGCACGCGCACATGACGTTCAGGGTCGAGGTCCTCGGCGCGGACGCGTTCGAGCGCTGGCTGGACGAGAACCGGCAACCCGACCGGGTCGCGCTGGGCGAGCAGGAGTGGCGCGCGTCCTGTGCGAAGTGCCACGGCTTCGCGGGCGAGGGCGACATCGGACCAGCGATCGCCGGAAACGGAACGTTGACGAACGCGGCGAGCCTCCGAAGGCTCCTCTACGAGGGCCAGAACCTCGAGGCGAACCCGGGCTACATGCCGCCCGTCGGCAAAGGCTGGACGGACGGACAGATCGACGCGCTCGTCGCCTACGCGAAGTCGAACGAGAAGCTCTCTGGAGGTGCGGGTGGCGGTTAGGGCAGAAGCGGCGACGCCGACCTGGAAGCAGGGCCGCGTCACGGGCTGGCTCGCGACGGTCGACCACAAGCGGATCGGCGTCCTCTACATCGTCACCGCCTTCCTCTTCTTCTTCGCCGGCGGCGTCATGGCGCTCCTGATGCGCCTCCAGCTCATGCAGGCCGACCTCGACATCGTGACGCGAGACCGCTACAACGAGCTCTTCACGCTGCACGGGACGACGATGATCTTCCTCTTCGTCGTCCCGGTGCTCGCGGGCTTCGCGAACTTCCTCGTCCCGCTCATGATCGGCGCACGCGACATGGCCTTTCCGCGCCTGAACGCGATGTCGTACTGGTTCTTCGTCGCCGGCGGGCTCGTCCTCATGGGCAGCTTCCTCGTCCATGGGGGCGCCGCCAAGGCCGGGTGGTACGGCTACCCGCCGCTCTCCTGGCAGTACCCGACGGTCGGACAGGACCTCTGGATCCTCGGGATGCACCTCACCACGATCTCGTCGATCGCGGGCGCGATCAACTTCATCGTGACGATCCACAACATGCGCGCGCCCGGGATGACGTGGATGCGGATCCCGCTCTTCGTCTGGACGATCGAGGCGTACTCGGTGCTCCTGCTCCTCGCGCTTCCGACGCTCTCGGCCGCCGTCACGCTCCTCCTCCTCGACCGGCAGGCCGGGACCGGCTTCTTCCTCCCCGACGAGGGCGGGAGCGCGCTCCTCTACCAGCACCTCTTCTGGTTCTTCGGCCACCCCGAGGTCTACGTCATGGTCCTGCCCGCGTTCGGGATGATCTCGGAGGTCATCCCGGTCTTCTCGCGAAAGCCGATCTTCGGCTACAAGGCGGTCGCGTTCGCGACGATCGGAATCGCGTTCGCCGGGATGCTCGTGTGGGCCCACCACATGTTCACCGTCGGCCTCCCGGTCTGGCTGAACGGGTTCTTCGCGGCGACGTCGTTCGCGGTCGCTATCCCGACCGGGGTCAAGATCTTCAACTGGCTCGCCACCCTCTGGCGAGGGCACCTCGAGTTCCGCGCGCCGCTCATGTTCGCGCTCGGCTTGGTCGGACTCTTCACGATCGGCGGCCTCTCGGGGATCTTCCTCGCCTCCTTCCCGGTCGACTACCAGGCCCACGACTCCTACTACGTGGTCGCCCACATGCACTACGTGCTCTTCGGTGGGACGGCGTTCGGGCTCTTCGCCGGGACGTACTACTGGTTCCCGAAGATCACCGGGCGGATGTACGACGAGCGGCTCGCCCAGGTCCACTTCTGGCTCATCTTCGTCGGCTTCAACATGACGTTCTTCGTGCAACACCTCCTCGGCCTCGAGGGGATGCCGCGGCGCATCTACACCTACTCGCGCGGCGGCTCGTTCGAGACCTACAACCTGATCTCGACGATCGGGACGTGGATCATGACGATCGCGCTCCTCGTCTTCGCCTTCAACATGGTCAAGAGCTGGCGGAGCGGTCCCCGGGTTGGTGCCGACCCGTGGCGGGCCGACACGCTCGAGTGGTACGCCGAGTCGCCGCCGCCGCCGCACAACTTCGACCGGGTTCCCTACGTCTCGAGCGCCCGCCCGCTTCGCGACCTCCGCCTGCGGATCAGGGAGCAGCGGTGACGCGACCGGGACCCTGGCTCCGCCTCCTCGCCGTCGCGGCCGCCTTCGCGGTCGCCGTCGTCGTCGTGACCGGCGAATGGGCGCGCTCGCACGAGGCAAGCGTCCTCGTCGCGCTCGCGCTCCTCGTGGCGGCGCTCCTCGCCGCGCTCCTCGGGCATCGCGACGCCCCCGCTCTCGCCGGCGCGTTCGGCGCCGCGCTCGCGCTCTTCCACGTGCAGATCGCGGTGGGCGGCATCGTTGCGCTCGGCGACGGCGTCGCCTGGACGAGGACCCTCCACGTGGTGCTCGGCGCCGCCTCGCTCGCTGCGGCGGTCGTCGCCGCCGCCCTCGCCTTCCGGGGAGCAAGTAACAGACTGGTACTTGCCAGGGCGGTGCGCGCCTCGTGGCGCGATTACGTGACGCTCACGAAGCCGCGGATCATGACGCTCCTCCTCCTGACCGCGGCGGGGGGCCTTGTCCTCGGCGAGCGCGGCGTTCCCTCCGGAAGCCGTGCCGCGGCGACCCTCGGAGGCCTCGCGCTCGCGTGCGGGGGCGCGTCGGCGCTGAACCACGTCCTCGATCGCGACATCGATCGCTTCATGCGGCGAACCGACCGGCGCCCGGTCGCCGCCGGCCGGGTCCCACCTGAGCGCGCGCTCGAGTTCGGGCTCGCGCTCTCGGCGCTCTCCTTCGCCGTCCTCGCGAGCTTCGTGAACGTGTTGGCAGCGCTCCTCGCCGTCTTCGGGAACGTCTTCTACGTCCTCGTCTATACGCGCTGGCTCAAGCGCTCGACCCCTCTCAACATCGTGATCGGCGGCGCCGCAGGCGCCGTGCCTCCCGTCGTCGGCTGGGCCGCCGCGACCGGCAACCTCGCCCTGCCCGCGCTCCTCCTCTTCCTCATCGTCTTCTTCTGGACGCCGCCCCACTTCTGGGCGCTCGCGCTCCTCATCCGCCGCGACTACGAGGCGGCGCGGATCCCGATGCTCCCGGTCGTCCGGGGCGAACGCGAAACGGCGCGGGCGATCGTCCGCTACACGGCCGTCCTCGTCGCGATCACGCTCGTCCCGGTTGCGGCTCGAACGGTCGGCCTCGCCTACCTCGCCGCGGCGCTCGTCCTCGGCGGAGTCTTCCTCGCGCTCGCGATCTCCCTCGAGCGGCGAACCACGCCCGAGCGCGCCCGCCGCCTCTTCTCCTACTCGCTCGCCTACCTCGCGCTCCTCTTCGCCGCCCTCGCGATCGACCCCATGGTCTTCTGATGGATCCTGAGCTCGCCCGGAAAAACATCCGTCTCGGAATCGCGCTCCTCGTGATCGCGCTCGTCCTCTTCGCCGGCTCGATCGTCGTCGCGGAGATCTACAACGCCCTCGACTAGAGCGCCGGACGCGCTCAACGCGTTCATAACGCTCGCGGACGAGGCGGCCGACGACGACCGCCGGCGTCTCGGCGTCAAGGACCTCTTCGACACGGCCGGGCTTCGGACGACATACGGGTCGGCGATCTTCCGCGACCACGTTCCGGCGGGAAGCGCGGAGGCGGTCGCGCGGCTCGAGCGGGCGGGCCACGCGGTCGTGGGCAAGACGAACCTCCACGAGTTCGCCTACGGGATCACGTCAGAGAACGAGCACTACGGCGACGTCGCGAATCCTCTCGACCGGACGCGGACGCCAGGCGGCTCGAGCGGCGGCTCGGCGGTCGCGCTTGCGACCGGGGCGTGCGACGTCGCGCTCGGCTCGGACAGCGGCGGCTCGATTCGAATCCCGGCCGCGTGCTGCGGCATCGTCGGATTCAAGCCGACCCACGGCCTCGTACCGACCGAGGGCCTCTTTCCGCTTGCGCCGAGCTTCGACCACGCGGGCCCGATGGCGCGCTCGGTCCCCGACTGCACGGCCGCGGCCGCGACGCTCGTTCCCGGTCTCGCCGTAGCGCCGCTCGCGAGCCTTGAGGAGGTCGAAGTTGGGCTCGCCTGGCTCGAGCTCGCCGAGCCGCTCGTCCGCGCCCGGGTCGCCGAGGCGGCATCGCGTTTCCCTCGGCGGCGCGAGGTCGACTTTCCGCTCTCGAACGGCGTCGGTCCGGCGTTCCAGCGCGAGGTCGCCGACGTCCACCGGGAGCTCTTCCGCGAGCATCAGACGCTCTACGGGCGAAACGTGAGGACGAAGATCGAGCGCTGCCTGCGCGTCACGGACGCGGACGTCGCGACCGCCGACCGCGTCCGAAGCGAGCACCGGGAGCGATCGGAAGACGCCCTCGCCGACTTCGACCTCCTCCTCGTCCCGACGCTCATGTTCGTCGCACCGCCGGCCTCGGTCCCCGAGCTCGCGCTCCGCGAGTCGATGATTCGGCTCACGTTCCCCTTCAACGCGCTCGGTTGGCCCGCGCTCGCGCTCCCCTGCGGCCTCGCCGAGCACGGCCTTCCAGCTTCCCTCTCGCTCGTCGGACGACCCGGCGCCGACGCGCTCGTCCTCGCCGCCGGGATCGTGCTCGAGCGCGCCCTCCTGGGCGAGGCGGGAGAGACGGCCATCGGGCGTCCGTCCAACGCGGCGCCCTGAGCGCGGTCGCCCTTACTCGGGTGCCGCTTCCTCGTTCACGAGCAGGAACGTCTCCGGCGCGCGCACCCGCGCGGCGGGAAGAGACTCGTCCCCGGCCAGGATCCCCGCGACGACGTCCCGCTTCTCTCGCCCGCTCACGAGGAACGCCGTCGTGCGGCTGGCGTTCAAAACCGGGTAGGTAAAGGTGAGCCGAGCATGCGGAGGCGGCAAGCCCGGCCGCTCGACGCGGACGACCGGCTCCGTCGCAGCGAGCGCGGGATCGCCCGGAAAGAGCGAGGCGCAGTGGCCGTCAGGGCCGACGCCGAGGAGGATGAGGTCGAAGCGGTCGGGGAGCTCGACGTGCGGCGAGCGGAGCGGGTGGATCTGGCTCGCAGGAACGGGGACCCGGTCGAGGAGCGCCTCGCGCGCCATCCGCTCGTTCGAGTCGCGGTGGTCGGGAGGGACGAGGCGCTCGTCGCTCCACCAGACGTGCCAGCGGCTCCAGTCGAGGTCCTCTTCGGCGAGCCGCTCGTACACCGGCTTCGGCGTCGCCCCGCCCGCGAGGGCGATGCGAAACCGCGCACCCGGGAGCGATCGCTCGGCGATCCAGCGGGACGCGAGCCCGGCTAGGTCGCGACCCGCGAGAAGCTCCGTACAGCCTCCTCGTAGATCCGGTCGCGAGCGAAGAGCTCGAGCTGGTCGGAGAGGAGGTCGCTCGGCGACTTCGGCGGCACCGGCGGGCGCTCGACCGCCTCCCCGTCCACCTCGACCTCCGTCAGCTCGTCCGCGTCCTCGTGGCCGAGCTCGACGTCGCGCCCGAGCCGGCCGCCGAGCCAGCCGGTGAGGAGGAGCGCTTCGGCCCGGGGACCGGTGACGGAGAGCGTCTCGACCTCGGCGACCGCCGGCCAGAGGTCGGCGATCGCGGAGCGCCATGGGATCGTGCGAGCCCACGCGATGTCCGAGACGGCGATGCGGTCGAAGAGCTCGGGGAGGCGGGCGAGATCTCGATCGGGGTCGATCCACTCGCTCGAGTCGACAACGAGCCGGTCGGCGATCGAGGTTAGCTGCTCGAGCTCGGGCTCCCCGAACGGCAGGTCACCGCGCCAGCGCAGGAACGCCGGCAGGTCGGCGACGAGAAGCGGCGCCACGATCGTCCCCGGCGCCTTCGCGCGCGGGCCGCAGAGGTGGAGCTCGACCACCTCGAAGCAGACGTGGCTGGCTTGGGCGCGCACCGCGAAGCAGCGGAGGTCGACGTCGGCGTCGATCGCGTCGCGCGAGTCGCCCGGGCGCGGGAAGAGCAGGATCGTCCGCGACGGGTGCCGGTCTTCGAGGCCGCCGAGCGTGCGCATCGCCTGGTCGATCCAGCGCTCGGGGACCCAGGCGACGTGCGTCATCACGCTCGTTCGAAGCCCCGGCGTCTCCGTCTCCTGGGCAAGCGCGCCGCGCAGGCGCGCGATCTCCCGCTCGACGTCCCGGATCGTCGCGTCGCGGATCAATGGCGCCGCCAGGAGCGGCCGTCGCGGTGGAGGAGCTCGTCGGCCGCCGCCGGGCCCCAGCTCCCGGCCGCGTAGTTCGGGAAGTGCGGGCGGTCGCGGCGCCAGGGCGCGACGACCGCGTCGATCAGAGCCCACTGCTCCTCGACCTCGTCGGCGCGCATGAAGAGAGTCGGGTCGCCGAGCATGCAGTCGAGGATCAGGCGCTCGTACGCCTCCGGGAGCCCGACCCGGAAGGCGCCGCCGTACAGGAAGTCCATGTTGACCGTTCGGATCCCCATCCCCTGACCCGGGACCTTCGCCCCGATCGCGAGCGAGACCCCTTCGTCGGGCTGGATGTGGAGGAGGAGCACGTTCGGCCGCAGACCGTCCTCGGAGCCGGCCTCGAACGGCGGCTTCGGCGCGCGCTTGAACTGGATGGCGATCGTCGTCTCCCGCTTGGGCAGCCGCTTCCCGGTCCGGAAGTAGAACGGCGTGTCGGCCCAGCGCCAGTTGTCGACGAAGAGCTTGCCGGCGACGTAGGTCTCGGTAGCCGAGTCGGGTGCGACCCCGGGCTCCTCGCGATAGCCCGGCACCTCCTTGCCCTCGATGAACCCGGGGCCGTACTGGCCGCGGACGATGTGCTTGGGCCCCGGCGTGTGAAGCGAGCGCAAGACCTTGACCTTCTCGGTGCGGACCGACTCGGCGTCGAACTCGATCGGCGGCTCCATGGCGGTGAGCGCGACGAGCTGCAGGAGGTGGTTCTGCACGATGTCGCGGATCGCCCCCGACTCCTCGTAGAAGGCGGCGCGCCCCTCGACGCCCACTGACTCGGCGACGTTGATCTGGACGTGGTCGATGAACTGGCGGTTCCAGACCGGCTCGAAGATCCCGTTCGCGAAGCGGAGGACGAGGGTGTTCTGCACCGTCTCCTTGCCGAGGTAGTGGTCGATTCGGTAGATCTCCTCCTCGGCGAAGTGCTCGCTGATCGTCTCGTTCAGGCGCCGGGCGCTCTCCAGGTCGTGGCCGAAGGGCTTCTCGGCGATGACGCGCGTCCAGCCTTCTGTCCCGCGCCGGCGGCCGATGTGGGCGACGATCGACTCGAACGCGCTCGGTGGGACGGCGAGGTAGTAGAGGCGGTTCCCGTGTGTTCCGCGCTCGTGGTCGAGCTCGCCGAGGAGATCGGCGAGAGCCTCCCAGCCCGACTCGTCGCCGAAGTCCATGGCGAGGTAGCGGATGCCGGCCGCAAGCTCGTCCCACACGTCCCGGCGAAACTCGTCGCGCCCGTGCTGCTCGACCGCTTCCTGCATGCGCTCGCGGAACTCGTCAGTCGACATCTCGGTTCGCGCGACGCCGACGACCGCGAACTGGTGCGGAAGGAGGTCGCGGTAGGCGAGTGCATAGAGGGCGGGGAAGAGCTTTCGCTGCGTCAGGTCGCCGGAGGCGCCGAAGATCGTGAGGACGGACGGCTCCGCCGTCCGGCGTCGCCGAAGCCCAGCAAGAAGCGGGTTCTCGCCGAGCTCCTCGGCGGGCGCAGCGTCGCGGGTGTCGACCTGGGCCATCAGCGCGGATCCGGGCTCGCCTTCGCCTCCTGGACGGCGCGGACGGCGTGACCTCCGAACTGGTTCCGAAGCGCGGCCGACACCTTCGCGGCGAAGTTGATCTCCTGACGCGACGCGAAGCGGGCGAAGAGCGACGAGGCAATCACGGGAACCGGGACGGAGGCGTTGATCGCCTCGTTGATCGTCCAGCGACCCTCCCCGGAGTCCTCGACGTAGCCCTCGATTCGCGCGAGGTCGTCGCCCTCGTGCTCGAACGCGGCGTAGAGGAGCTCGAGGAGCCAGGAGCGAACGACCGAGCCGTAGCGCCAGATCCCGGCGATGTCGCTCAGGTCGAGGTCGAACTCCGAGTGGTGCATGAGCTCGAAGCCCTCGGCGTAGGCCTGCATCATCCCGTACTCGATCCCGTTGTGAACCATCTTGACGAAGTGGCCGGCGCCGGAGGAGCCGAGATGAGCCCACCCGTCGGGTGGCGCGAGGGTCTCGAAGGCCGGCTTCACGATCTCGACCGCGTCGGGATCGCCGCCGACCATGAGGCAATAGCCGACCTCGAGCCCCCAGATTCCCCCGGAGACGCCCGCGTCCAGGAACCGGATACCGTGCTCCCCCGCAAGCGCATGGCGCCGCTGCGAGTCGCGGAAGTTCGAGTTGCCGCCGTCCACGACGACGTCCCCGGCCTCGAGCAGCCCGAGGAGCTCCTGGAACGTCTCCTCCGTCGGCTTTCCGGCAGGGATCATGAGCCAGACGACCCGTGGCGCCTCGAGTTGCGCGACGAGCTCTGCGAGCGCCGACGCCGTGCCGCCGGTCCTTGCGTAGGTCACGAGCTCGTGCCCGTCCTGCTCGAGCCGCTTGACCATGTTGCCGCCCATGCGGCCGAGGCCGACCATGCCGAGCTTCATTCGATTTCCTCCCATCTGATTCTCGCGACACGCCGTCCGCGCTCGCGGAGCGCGTCGAAATCGCCCGCCGCCTGCGCCCTGATGAGCTTCCGGAATCCGAACGGCTTCTCGGGAATCGCGAGCTCGTCCGGCTCGTCCACGACCTGGAGGAAGAGTCCCGACGGCGGGCCGCCCTTGTGCAGCTGCCCGGTCGAGTGCAGGTAGCGCGGCCCGAAGCCCCCTGTCGTGACGACCCCCGCCTCCCGCCGGACGCGCTCGCGAAGCGCCGCGAGTACGCGCTCGGCGGCCGGGGTCGGGTTCACGAATGCCTGGACACAGAGGTAGTCGCCCGGCTCTGCCTGAGCGACGAGCTCGTCGAGCGAGCCGACCGTCTCGAGCCGCGGCTCGTCCTCTGACTCGAGGATCGCGCTCGTGCGGTCCTTCGCCTCTTGCACATTCGGCTGATCGAACGGGTTGATCTCGATGAGCGCGCCGGCGACGGCGGTCGCGAATTCCCACCGGTAGAACTCCTGCCCGAGCTCGTACGGGTGCGTCAGCCGCACCTCGGCGCTCTGGCGGTCGGATCCCTCGTCGGACTCGCCCGGAACCGGGACGAGGCCCCTGCCTCGCTTTCCCGTCGATTCCGCCAGAAGCTGCTCGGCCCAGAGTCCGAAGCCGTTCGCGTCCGGGTTGATGAGAACTTTGTCGCGCCCATCTCGCCAGCCCCGGCCGAGCTCGATCCCGAGCTCGAGCCCGGGGTTCCCGTCTTCCGAGCGGCACGCCTCCACCATCTCGTGCGCGCGAAGGAGGAAGCGCTCGAGGTCGACGCCGATGAGCGCGGCCGGGACGATCCCGAAGACCGAGAGGGCGGAATAGCGGCCGCCGATCGTCGGCTCGCCATCCCATATCGCTCGAAAGTCGCGCTCTCGCGCCTGCCGTTCGAGCGCGGAACCCGGGTCCGTGATTGCGGCGAACCGGTCTCCCCGCCGACCGACCTTCTCCCAGAAGTACGCGAGGTGGCATTGGGTTTCCAGCGTCGAGCCCGACTTCGAGGCAACGAGAAAGAGCGTGCGCTCCAAGTCGAGGCGTCCTTCGAGCGCGCGTATCGCGTCCGGGTGAGTCGTGTCGAGGACGTGGAACGATTCGCTCTCGAACGTCCGACGAATGACCTCGGGCGCAAGGCTCGAGCCGCCCATGCCGGCGAGGACGACGTCGCGAAGACCCGCCTCGTGGACGGACTGGGCGAACGACTCGAGCTCCGGAATTCGCTCGCGAATCCGCGACGGCTCGTCGAGCCACCCGAGCCACTGGTCCTCGTCGGCGCCGGTCCAAAGACCACCGTCTCGCGCCCAGATTCGCTGGACAACCTGAGCCGTCTCGACGGCCACGGGACTACGCCGTCACGAGCTCGCGGCTCGAGCGCCGAATGCCGTCGAGGAGCTCCTCGAACGAGTCGGCGAACTTCTCGACGCCTTCGCGCTCGAGCGTCTCGACGACGTCGTCGTAGTCGACACCCGCGCGCTCGAGGTCCTCGAAGAGCTGGCGCGCCTCGTCGAGCCCTTGCTCGAGGGTCAGCTCGACGCGCCCGTGATCCTGGAAGGCGCGGATCGTCTCCTCTGGCATCGTGTCCACCGTGCGGGGGCCGATCAGCTCCTCGACGTAGACGACGTCGCGGTAGGAGGGGTTCTTCGTGGAAGTCGACGCCCACAGGCACCGTTGCGGGACGGCCCCCTTCGCTTCGAGCGCCTCCCACTGCTCGCCGGAGAAGATCTCCTTGTAGCGCTGGTAGGCGAGCTTCGCGTTCGCGACCGCGAGCTTGCCCTTCAGGGCGTCGCCTGCCCCGAGCTCGTCGAGGCGCCGGTCGGCCTCGGTGTCGACGCGCGACACGAAGAAGCTCGCGACCGAGGCGACATCGCTCGGGTCGCCGCCCGCGGCGACGAGCCGCTCGATCCCACGGAAGTACGCCATCGCGGCCTCGCTGTAGCGCTCGAGCGAGAAGAGGAGCGTGACGTTGATCGAGCGGCCGCGCGCGATCATCTCCTCGATCGCGGGAAGGCCGGCCTTCGTTCCGGGGATCTTCACGAAGAGGTTCGGGCGGTCGATCGTGTCGTGGAAGCTGACGGCTTGGTCGATCGTCGCCTGGGTGTCGTAGGCGAGCGACGGGTCGACCTCGATGGAGACGTAGCCGTCGCAGCCGCGACAGCCCTCGTCCCAGTGGCGGCGCAGCAGATCGCAGGCGTCACGGACGTCCTGCGTCGCGAGCTGGACGAAGAGCTCCTTCGGATCGTCCTCCTCGCGCGCGAGCTCCCGGAGCTGCTCGTCGTAGGCGTTCCCGGCGGAGATCGCCTTCTGGAAGATGGTCGGGTTCGAAGTGACGCCGCGGATCGAGTCCTCCTCGAGCATCCGCTCGAGCTCGCCGCTTCGCAGGAGGTCGCGCGAGAGGTAGTCGATCCACGGGCTCTGGCCGAGCTCGTGCAGCTCGTGCAGACGGGACTTAGCCATGCTCAACAACTCCTTCCAGTTCCTCGATCTTCTCCAGGCGGCGCACGTAGCGCTCGCCGCCCTGAAACTCGGCGGCGAGGAAGGCGCCCGCGAGCTCGCGGGCGAGCTCGGCGCCGATCACCTCGGCACCCAGGCAGAGTACGTTCATGTCGTCGTGCTCGACGCCCTGATGCGCCGAGTACGTGTCGTGGCAGAGGCCCGCGCGGATCCCGCGGAGCTTGTTCGCGGCGACCGAGGCGCCGACGCCGGATCCGCAGACGAGGATGCCTCGCTCGGCCTCGTCGGCGGTGATCGCTTCGCCGACCTCCCGCGCCTTGTCGGGATAGTCGATGCGCGGCTCCGGGGCGTCGGTCCCGAGGTCGACGACCTCGTGGCCGTGCTCGGCGAGAAGGTCGAGGAGAGGTTCCCGGATCTTGACGCCGCGATGGTCGAACGCCACGGCGACTCTCATTGGGCGTACGTTACCCGGTGCAGGTTTAGCCGAACGTCGGGGGAGAGGGGAAAGGCCATGAGCGATTCCGAACGCTGGCGGGAGCTGGGACAGCAGCTACGCGTCGACTCGATCCGCGCGGCGGCGGGGACGAAGTCAGGCCACCCGACCTCGTCCATGTCCGCGGCCGATCTCGCGGCCGTCCTCCTCGACAAGTACCTGCGCTACGACTTCGACAAGCCGGAGAACCCGCGGAACGACCACCTCATCTTCTCGAAGGGACACGCCTCGCCGCTCCTCTACTCGCTCTACAAGGCGGCCGGTGCCGTCTCCGACGAGGAGCTTCTGACCTTCCGCACGTTCGGAAGCCGGCTCGAAGGCCATCCGACCCCCGTGCTTCCGTGGGTCGACGTCGCGACGGGATCGCTCGGACAGGGTCTTCCGATCGGCGTCGGCGTCGCCCTCGCCGGGAAGCGGCTCGACCGCCTCCCCTACCGCGTGTGGGTGCTCTGCGGCGACAGCGAGATGGCCGAGGGGTCGATGTGGGAGGCGTTCGAGCACGCAGCTTTCTACGAGCTCGACAACCTGACCGCGATCATCGACGTGAACCGGCTCGGGCAGACGGGCGAGACGATGCACGGCTGGGATCTCGACTCCTACGTCCGGCGTGCGGAGGCCTTCGGGTGGCGCGCGCTCGCGATCGACGGGCACGACGTGGACGCGATCGACCGCGCGTACGCCGAGGCGGCGGAGACGACGGGGCGGCCGACCGTCGTCGTCGCGAAAACGGTCAAGGGCAAGGGCGCTCGCTCGGTCGAGGGGAAGCTCGGCTGGCACGGCAAGGCGCTCGACGAGCCGGAGATCGCGATCGAGGAGCTCGGGGGCGAGCGGAAGATCATGGTCGCCGTCGCGAAACCGGAGGGCGACGCGGCTCCGCACCAATTCGGCTCGGGCCCGCTCGAGCTTCCGACGTACGAGGTCGGCGGCAAGGAGGTCGCAACCCGCCGCGCGTACGGCGACGCGCTCGCGGCCCTCGGGAGCGCCCGCGGAGACGTGGTCGCACTCGACGGCGAGGTCTCGAACTCGACCTTCTCCGAGATCTTCCGTGAAGCGCACACGGAGCGGTACTTCGAGATGTACATCGCCGAGCAGCAGATGGTCGCCGCTGCCGTCGGGATCCAGGTGCGCGGCTGGCGTCCGTTCGCCTCGACGTTCGCCGCGTTCCAGACGCGCGCGTACGACTTCATTCGCATGGCGGCCGTGAGCCGAGCGACGATCGCGCTCTCCGGATCGCACGCTGGCGTCTCGATCGGCGAGGACGGTCCGTCGCAGATGGCGCTCGAGGACCTGGCCGCCTTCCGGGCGGTCGCCGGCAGCACCGTCCTCTACCCCTCGGACGCAAACCAGACGGCGAAGCTCGTCGCCGCGATGGGTGACCTCGACGGCATCTCGTACATCCGGACGACCCGGGCTGCGACCCCCGTGATCTACGGGCCGGACGAGACCTTCCCCGTCGGCGGGAGCAAGGTCGTCCGCTCGAGCGACGAGGACCGAGTGACGATCGTCGGGGCCGGGATCACGCTGCGCGAGGCGCTGAAGGCGGCCGATCTCCTCGCGGCCGAGGGCATCAACGCGCGCGTGATCGACCTCTACTCGGTGAAGCCGATCGACGTCGAGACGTTGCGCGAGGCCGCCGAGGCAACGGAGGGGCGGCTCGTCACGGCCGAGGATCACTGGGCCGAGGGCGGTCTCGGCGAGGCGGTCCTCTCGGCCTTTGCCGATGCGGACGAACGGCCGCGCGTCGTCATGCTCGCCGTCCGCGAGATGCCGACCTCCGGGAAGCCGGAGGAGCTTCTCGCGGCGGCTGGGATCGACGCGGACGCGATCGCGAACGCCGCCCGAACGCTCGTCGGCGCGCCCGTCGCGGCCTAGCGCAGCAGCGAACGGCGCACCGCGCGCCCAAACGGCCGCCGGCAAGTGCGTGCGACGATGTCGGCATGGCCGTCGTCACCGCATCGAACCTGCGAAAGGAGATCAACGGGGACCCGCTCTTCGACGGCGTGTCCTTCAAGGTGGAGCGGCGGGACCGTGTCGCCCTCGCGGGACCGAACGGGGCGGGGAAGACCACGCTCCTGCGCGTGCTCGTCGGCGAGACGGGCCGCGACGGCGGGGAGCTCGCGTTCGCCAGGGGCACGCGGATCGCGCTCCACGATCAGCGTCCGCCGCTCGCGCGCGGGCTCACGCTCCGCGACTACGTCCTCACCGCCGCCTCCGACCTCGTAGCGGCAGAGGACGAGCTTCGCGCCCTCGAGCAGGCGATGAGCGACGGCGCCCACGACGCGGCGACGCTCGCCCGCTACGCCGACGCGCAGGCGCGCCTCGAGCATGCGGGCGGGTACCGGTGGCGCGAGCGGGCGGCCTCGGTCGCGGGCGGCCTCGGCTTCTCGGAGGCGGATCTCGACCGCCGGCTCGAGTCGTTCTCCGGCGGCGAGCTCACGCGCGCCTCGCTCGCGCGGGCGCTGGGGGCCGATCCGGACCTGCTTCTCCTCGACGAGCCGACCAACCACCTGGACGTCGCGGCACTCGAGTGGCTGGAGCGAGAGCTCGCGTCGCTCGACGCGGCCGTCGTCCTCGTCGCGCACGACCGCTGGTTCCTCGAGGCGGTCGCGAACGCGACGCTTGAGCTCGCTGCCGGCCGCGCGACCTACTTCGCGGGGCCGTGGCACGCCTGGCGCCGAGAGAAGGCCGAGCGCGCGGCGCACGCGCAAAGGACCGCCGACCGTGTCGGGGAAGACATCGCCCGTCTCGAGCGGTTCGTCGCGCGCTTCCGCTACAAGAAGTCGAAGGCGCGGCAGGCGCAGGCGAAGCTGACGCAGATTGCGCGCCTGGAGAAGGAGCGCGCGAGCGCGACGGGCGAGGTCGCGCTTCTGACCCGCCGCGCGAAGGCGCTCGGCTTCGAGTTCCTGCGCCCGCCGCGGAGCGGCCGGACCGTCGTCGAGGCGAACGGCCTCGCCGTCGCGGCGGGCGAGAAGCAGCTGCTCGCCGAGGTTACGTTCGCGCTCGAGCGCGGCGAGCACGTCGCGCTCGTGGGGCCGAACGGCTCGGGGAAGACGACGCTCGTCGAGACGATCCTCGGCCGCCACGGCCCGGGGGCGGGGTCCGTCCGCCTGGGCCACGGCGTCGTCGCCGCGCTCTTCTCCCAGCACACGGCCGAGCTGGACGAGCGCGGGAGCGTGCTCGACGCGACCATCCGCGCCACTCGCCTCTCGCGCCCCGAGGCGCAGGCACTCCTCGGCCGCTTCCTCTTCTCGGGCTGGGAGGCGCACGAGAAGCCGGTCACCGCCCTCTCCGGCGGCGAGCGCCGCCGTCTCGCGCTCGCCCTCGTGGTCGCCTCCGGGGCGAACTTCCTCCTCCTGGACGAGCCGACGAATCACCTCGACGTCGAGAGCCGCGAGGCGCTCGAGGCCGCGCTCGACGCCTTCCCGGGCACGCTCCTCCTCGTCTCGCACGACCGA
>JALZGN010000206.1 GCA_030861005.1 Actinomycetota bacterium | reverse complement strand
GGCCGGCACGAGCGCGTCCGGGAGGACGAGGTAGCCGACGCGGATCCCCGGCGCGACCGTCTTCGAGAACGAGCTCAGGAAGACGACGCCGTCGCCCGCTCCGAGCTCGAAGAGCGTCGGAAGCGGCTCCCCCACGAAGCGAAGGAGGCCGTACGGGTCGTCCTCGAGGACGAGCGCGCCGGCGTCCCGGACAAGCGTCAGGAGGCGCAGGCGGCTCTCGCGCGAGAGTGTCCGCCCGCTCGGATTCTGGAACGTCGGAATCGTGTAGACGAGCTTTGCGCCCGAGATGCCCGCGAGCGCGTCCGCGAGTGCATCGAGATCGATGCCGTCCTCGCGGAGCGGGATCGACTCCGCCTTCAGCCCGAGCCGGCGGAGGATCGCGAGCGAGCGGTCGTAGCAGGGCGCCTCGACGAGCACGGTCGCGTCGAGCGAGAGGGCGTGCCGCGCGAGGAAGTTGAAGCCCTGGAGCGACCCGGTCGTGAGGACGACGCGCTCGGGCGCGACGCCGTGCCGCTCGGCCACCCAGTCGCGAAGCGGAGGGTACCCCGAGGGTGGGCCGTAGTTGAGGGCGCGCGCCCCGTCCTGCGCGGCCGCGCGACGCGCGCATTCACCGAACTCGGCCGTCGGAAGGAGATCCGGCCCCGGGATGCCGCGGGCGAAGGAGATGACGCTCACCGTCGCGAGTGTAGACGGATGGGTCACCGGAGCGACCCTCGCGCCGGAGGGCGTCTTCGTCCGACGACGGCCCCGCCGGCGGCGACGCTCCGGAGACCCCGACGACGGTTACGCGCGCGCGCCGACGGCGTCGGCGACGAGCTCGGCGACCTCTGTCGGGTTCGTCCCGACGCGGACGCCACACGCCTCGAGCGCCTGCTTTTTCGCCTCCGCCGTGCCCGACGTACCGGAGATGATCGCCCCTGCGTGGCCCATCGTCTTCCCGGGCGGCGCCGTGAAGCCAGCGATGTAGGCGACGACGGGCGTCGACATCTCGGCGGCGATGAATTCGGCCGCCTTTTCCTCCTCCGCACCGCCGATCTCGCCGACCATGACGACGAGCTCCGTCTCGGAGTCTGCCTCGAAGCGGGCCAGGACATCGACGAACGAGGAACCGACGACGGGGTCGCCGCCGATTCCGACGATCGTCGACTGTCCGATCCCGAGGCGTGTCAGCTCGTGGCCGATCTGGTACGTGAGCGTTCCCGAGCGGCTGACGAGGCCGACGCGGCCCTCGCGGAAGATCTCGGCCGGGATGATCCCGACGTTCGCCTTCCCGGGCGAGAGGACCCCCGGGCAGTTCGGGCCGACCATGGTGATCCCGCGCGGGCGAACGAAGTTGTAGACGCGGAGCATGTCGTGTGCGGGGATCCCCTCGGTGACGCAGATCACCGTCCCGATTCCGGCGTCGACTGCCTCGTAGATCGCGTCGGCAGCGAAGCGCGCCGGGACGAAGACCATCGCGGTATTCGCGGCCGTCTCCGCGACGGCAGCTCGAACGGAGTCGAAGACCGGGATCCGCGAGACCTCCTCGCCTCCCTTCCCCGGTGTCACACCGGCGACGACGTTCGTTCCGTAACTGCGGTTTCGCCCCGCGTGGAAGGAGCCCTCGCGCCCCGTGATCCCCTGGACGACGAGGCGGGTCTCACGGTCGACGACGATCGCCATTACGCGACCGGCTTCCTCGCCTTGAGGAGGAGCTTGACGTCGCTCCACGCTTCGCCGCCCACGAGCGTGCGGCCCGCGAGGAGCTCGCGAACGCGGTCGGCGACCGCGCCCTCGCACCCCGTCCGTGCGAGCCAGTCGGCGAAGGGGTGCTCCTTCTCGACGTAGTCGACGGCCTCGACGTCCAGACCGGCCGCCTCGAGGAACTCCCGCCACTCGCCCTCGCGGTAGTTTCGGACGTGGGTCACGTCTCGGAGCTGCTCCGCCTCCTCGACGGCATCCGAGAGGTACAGCGTGTCCTCGATCAGGACGAGGTCTCGCGTGACCCGTGCCATCTCCGCAACGGCCGCTCCGACGTCGGTGAAATGATGCGCCGCGATCCGGGTGACGACGAGGTCGAAGCTCGCGTCCGCGAACGGAAGCTCCTCGGCGCGCGCGACGACGTCGGGGTTCATTCCGGGCGAGGCGTCGACCGTGACCACATCGGCACCGCGGTCGCGAAGCCGCCGTGCGACGTGGCCGCCCCCGGTTGCGACGTCGAGGACGGAGAGGCCGGCGCATGCACCGCACGCCGCGAGGAGGAGGTCGAGGTCGCGCCCCTCGCGGTGTTCGTCGCTCTCGCGGTAGGCGTCCGCGCGCTCGTCCCAGGAGCTCATCGCGCGAGCTCGACCGCTCGCTCGGCCGCCGAGAGCATCGTGTCCTCGACGTGGAGGTTCGACGCCCTCGCCTCGACCAGCATCGCGCGCCCCTCCTCTGCGTTCGTGCCGTCAAGGCGAACGACGATCGGATCCTCGATCGTCATCCTCCCGAGCGCCTCGAGAATGCCGCGCGCGACCTCGTCGCAGCGGGTGATGCCGCCGAAGACGTTGAAGAGGATCGAACGGACCTGTTCGTCCGCAGTGATCACCTCGAGCGCATCGACCACGCCTTGCGCGTCACCGCCCCCGCCGAGATCGCAGAAGTTCGCGGCGCGCCCGCCGGCTTGGGCGACGAGGTCGAGGGTCGACATGACGAGCCCGGCGCCGTTCCCGAGGATCCCGACGTCGCCGTCGAGCTTCACGTACGTGACGTCCTTCTCGCGCGCCGCCCGTTCCTCCGGCGGGTAGGCGTCGAGGTCCCGCATCTCCGCGATGTCGGGATGACGAAAGAGCGCGTTGTCGTCGACCGTGATCTTCGCGTCGAGGGCGCGCACCGCTCCCTCCGGCGTCACGATGAGCGGGTTCACCTCGCAGAGCATCGCGTCGCACTCGACGAACGCCGCGTAGAGCTTCCCGACCAGATCGACGACCTGCTTCTGCTCCCCTGGATCGGTAACACCGGCCGTGAAGCAGAGCCAGCGCGCCTGGTACGGCTGGAAGCCGACGAGCGGGTCGAGGTGGAGGCGTGCGAGTGCCTCGGGGGTCGTCGCGGCGACCTCCTCGATGTCGACCCCACCCTGCGTCGTCAGCATGAGGAGCGGCTTCTTCTCGCCTCGGTCGAACGTGACCGAGAGGTAGTACTCCTTCGCGATCTCGGATGCCCGCTCGACCCAGAGCGTTCGGACGCGGTGGCTGCGGATGTCGAGACCGAGGATCTCTCTCGCGCGCCCCTCGGCCTCCTCGGGTGAGCTCGCCAGCTTGATGCCGCCCGCCTTTCCGCGCCCTCCCGTCAGCACCTGCGCCTTCACGACGACGGCTGCCCCGAGCTCCTCAGCCGCCCCGCGCGCCTCCGCCGGCGAGGTCGCCAGGCGCCCCTCGGAGACGGGGATCCCGAAACGGCGAAAAAGCTCCTTTCCCTGGTACTCGTAGAGGTCCACGGCGGGCGCGAGTCTACCGGCCGCCCTCGCCGCGGTCCGACGTCCGCGCGGTGGGAGTACGCGAAGCCGCGAGGGCTCGCGCGACGCACGCGAAGCGCGCGATTTCGGCACAGATCGAACACGCTGGGCGCGCCTCCTGCGCGAAATCCGCGGTTAGGCTAAGCCCGAGCAGGGGGCGGGTCGGGACCCGCAGTAAGACGCGCGCGCGAGAGTGGAATCCACCGCCTCCTGTGCGCCGAGGATCCAGCCCTCCTCGCTCGCGGCCGCCCCGTCGGCACTCGGTGCGAAGAGCGAGCCGAGCGCGTCTTCCGCGTCGAGACGGACGAACTCCTCGACGAGCGCCGCGACCTGTCGAGCGTCCCGGATCTCTCCCGGCCGGGGATCGACGTCGCCGATCCCCGGCCAGATCTCGGCGTGGAGGACGAACGGCCCGGACGTCGGAACGGGGGCGACGCGGAAGCCGGTCTCGAACGGCCAGACCCGAGACGAAGGTGCGAGCTCCGGATCGAAGCGAAGCGCGTGGACGAGCGGGATCCCGAGGAGCGCCTGACTCCCGACGGAGCCGGCGCCGGAGAGCTTCCACACCGATTGCGGATGGCGGCTCCGCCGCTTCAACGCGCGTTCGGTCGCGCGGTACTCGCCGAGGGTGCCATACGGGAAGGACGGTCTCGTGAGGGGAAGCGCGGGCGTACCGGCGCGCTCGGGGCGCATCCAAAAGGGCCCGGGTTTCGGCCCGAGCCGTTCGTTCAGCGCGGAGGCAGCCGCGAATCGGTTGCTCCCGTTCCCCTCGTCGTCGACTATCGCCTCGACGAGCGTCTGCCACACCCGAAGCCAGGCCGGGCCGGGAGGCAATCGAAGCGCGCTCGCGAGACCCCGCGGATAGCCGTACGGAAAGTCGAAACCGACGAGCACGCGCTCGCCGGCCGCGACCGCCTGTCGCAGGAGAGCGGTCAGCCGCTCCCGCGCGCGAGCGCGGGTCGGCGGGTTCTCGAGCCGGAGATCGCGGCCGCCGCCCACTCCGATCCACACGCTGTCCGGCCCCGTCTTGGGCCGGTTCGAGGAGCTCCAGTCCACGACCACGTAGACGTCGAAGGCGGGCACGAGAAACGCGAGTATCGGCCGCTAGAGTCGAGCGCGTGGACGCGATCGTCGCCGAGGCTCTGGCGAAGACGTATCCGAAGGGGGTGCGGGCGCTCGCGGGTGTCAGCTTTCGAGTGCGCGCGGGCGAGGCATTCGCCTCCTCGGCCCGAACGGCGCGGGCAAGTCGACCACGGTTCGCGTGCTTGCGACGCTCACGACACCGGATTCGGGAAGCGCTCGGGTGGGAGGCTTCGACGTCCTTCGGGAGTCGGGTCGCGTCCGCCGAGCGATCGGGTACGTAGCCCAGCAGTCGGGGCACGATCGGGACGCGACCGGTCGCGAGAACCTGACGCTGCAAGGGCATGTGCACGGGATGCGCGGCGAGAAACTCCGTCGCCGCGTCGACGAGCTTCTCCATCGCCTCGGCCTCGCGGACGCCGGCGACCGGATCGTCCGCACCTACTCCGGGGGGATGCGGCGGCGCCTCGACATCGGGCTCGGCCTCGTCCACCGGCCCTCGGTCCTGTTCCTCGACGAGCCGACGACGGGACTCGACCCGGAGGCTCGCGCTTCGATGTGGGAAGAGCTCGAGCGCCTGGCCGAGGAGGAGTCGCTCACCGTCCTCCTGACGACCCACTACCTCGAGGAGGCCGACCACCTCGCCGATCGCCTCGCGATCGTGAGCCGGGGCGTGGTTGTCGTCGAAGGGACGCCGGAGGCGCTCAAGCGCGAGCTGCGGGGCGACGCCGTCACCGTCGAGCTCGCGGACGGGCGAGCCGAGCACGCGGAGGCCGCTGTCCGCTCGCTCGCGGCCGTGCACGAAGCGGCCGTGGACGGGCGAGTGCTTCGTGCCCGCGTCGAGAACGGCGGCACCGCGGTTCCCGGCATCGTCTCGGCGCTCGAGGGGCGCGGGATTCCGGTGGCGTCCGTGACGATGTCGCGCCCGTCGCTCGACGACGTCTACCTCCACTTCACTGGACGGGATTTCCGGACGGAGGACGAGGAGGCGAACCCGGAGTGATCGCCGTCGCGCACACCTGGTTCATGTTCGGGCGCCACGTCCGCAACCTGGTGCGGCAGCCGGTCTGGATCGTGATCCTGCTCGTGCAGCCCTTCTTCTGGCTCGTCCTCTACAGCCAGCTGTTCCGGCGGATCACCGACCTTCCCGGGTTCGAGACGCGCTCGTACATCGAGTTCCTGACGCCCGGGATCGTCGTCATGACGGCGTTCTTCAGCGGGATCTGGAACGGGATGTCGATCGTGAACGACCTCGACCGCGGGATCATCGAGCGGTTCCTCGCGACGCCCGCTCGCAGGAGCTCGCTCGTCCTCGGCCATGTCGCCCAGTGCTCGCTGAATGCCGTCATCCAGGGCGTCATCATGCTCGGGATCGGCTTCCTCATCGGCGCACGGGTGCGCGAAGGCGCGCTCGGGTGGCTCGTGATCCTCGTCGCCGCCTCGCTCGTGGCCGGCTGCTTCTCGGGCGTCTCGAACGGAATCGCTCTCTTCACTCGCCGCGAGGAGTCGATGA
>JALZGN010000155.1 GCA_030861005.1 Actinomycetota bacterium | reverse complement strand
ACATAGAGCTCGTTCCCCGGCTCGCCGGTCCGGACGATCGCCTCGCCGCTCTCGTACTCCCGCTCGGTGCCGGCGGCGAGCAGGAGCTGGAGCTGGTCGGGCGGGAGCGCGCCGAAGACGGGCGTGTTGGCGAGAAGCTGCTCGTAGCGCCCGCCGTGGAAGAGGAGCGGGCGGCCCTCGGCGCAGCGGGCGTACTCGACGTGGCCGAGGAAGAGCGAGTGGTCGCCTCCCCAGTAGGAGCGGACGACGCGCGCCACGAGGTGAGCAACTGCTCCCTCGACGAGCGGCGTCTCCCGCACGACGTAGAAGCGCGGCTCTGGGGCGTCGCCAGCCGCCCTGCCGGCGAAGTGGTCGGAGAGCGCCTCCTGCTCGTCGCGTAGGACGCTGATCCCATAGCGGAGGCCCTCGTGCAGCAGGCCGTGCATTCGCGCGCGCCGGTCGACTGAGATGAGGACGAGCGGCGGTCGCAGCGAGACCGACATGAAGGCGTTCGCGGTCATTCCGTGCACCTGGTCGCCGACCTGGGCGGTGATGATCGTGACCCCGGTCGGAAACATCCCGAGTGTCCGGCGGAACTCGACGACGGGATCGCGGTCCTCCGCCTCGATCTCCATCTTTTCCTGGGCGGGGATCTCGTCGAGAAACCCCTGGCCGATTCCCTCGGGCGCGCTCGCGAAGAAGCCGCCGAGCGGGAGGTCGAATTCCTGGGGAGGAGCCTGTGGGTCGCTCGCCACCGTGCCGCGATGGTGCCACGCGGCGGTCAGCCGGTGCCGCTACTCGCCCTCGTCGCCGAGGGCCTCGTCTCGCTCGCCCTCGTCCTCCCCGTAGCCCTTGCCTTCCTGCTCGTCGAGACGATCGTCGTCGCCCGGCGTGGGCTCGGCCTCGTGCTCGGTCATGCGTCGTCTCTACCCAGCGCGAGGAGAGCTTGCACGTCGAGAGGCGCGGTATACATGTCGACGCCCTCGCCGTCGGGTGGGCGGGGCCACTGCTCGCGCGGCCGGTCCCAGTAGAGCTCGACGCCGTTCCCGTCCGGATCCCGAAGGTAGAGCGCCTCGCTGACGCCGTGATCGGAAGCGCCGTCGAGTCGGATCCCGGCGCGCAGAACGCGGCGGAGCGCGTCGGCGAGGAGCTCGCGGGTCGGGTAGAGGACGGCGACGTGGTAGAGCCCGGTCGTCCCCGGCGGCGGGGGTGAGCCGCCGCGGCTCTCCCAGGTGTTCAGGCCGACGTGGTGGTGGTAGCCGCCCGCCGAGATGAAGACGGCTTGCGTTCCGTACCGTGCCTGCACCTCGAAGCCGAGGACGTCGCGCCAGAAGGCGAGCGAGCGCTCGATGTCTGCCACCTTGAGATGCACGTGGCCGATCCGTACGCGGGGGTCGATCGGCTCGCTCACGCTCTTACTCTACGAGCCGGTCTCGTACCTCCGCGCGACCTCTCCCATGCGCTCGAACCGAGCACCGCGGTCGCCGCAGCGGCGGACGAACGTCTCGAGCATGGCCATCCGGTGGCCGCGACCGATCACCTGCGGGTGCATCGTCACGGTCAGGACGCCGCTCTCGACGTGCTCGTCCATCCACTCGAGCTCCGCCTGCCAGATCTCGAGGACCTGACTCGGCGTCGCTCCGCCCTTGCGGTAGGGGTTGAAGTTGAACTGGAAGTGCACCCAGTCGTCGAGCTCGAACGAGAGCGGGATCTCCCAGACGCGCGCCTCGCGACCGCGCGCGAGCGGGACGCCGCGAGCGACGCAGTCCCCGATCCGCGGCCGGAAAGGGCGGTAGTCGTCCGTCATCAGGCTCGAGTCGTAGAGGAAGCCGAGCTCCTCGACGAGCTCGAGCGTCGATGCCGAGAGGTCGGCGGACGGGGAGCGGTAGCCGAGCGGGGTCACGCCGAGCCGCTCGAGGACCTCCCACGCACGCTCCATGTCGGCGCGCTCGTCGGCGCGCGTCTGGCCGCTCGGGTCGACATGCGCGTACGAATGGTGCGCGACCTCGTGGCCGGCGTCGAGGATGGCGGCCGTCTCCCGTGGAAACGACTCGGCGGTATGGCCGGGCACGAAGAACGTCGCTGGAATCCCGTGCGAGGCGAGGAAGTCGAGGATGCGCGGCACGCCGACGCGGGCCCCGTACTCGCCGCGCGCAAGCATCGCCGGCGTCACGTCGTCGTAGGCGAGCCACACCGACATCGCGTCGAAGTCGAAGGTGAGGCAGACCGTGCTCGCCGGCACGCCGACATGCTAGGACACGGGGCGCGGTGACCACGGCCGTCTTCTCCGCGAGTCCGAACGACCGGCGTGCTCTCCGCGCGAAGCATCACGAGCGTGTGCTCGCCGCCCGAATCCTGCCTCCGCTGGCCCGGCCGGCCCGGACGTGACCGCCTCGTCCCTCCCCTCGGTCGCCCCGTCGCTCCCTCCGTGGTGGCTCGACGAGGCCCTGAGCGCGGAGGGAGCAAGTAACAGTCTGTTACTTACCGACGCAGGGCGGCTCGAGGGGGATCTGCGGGTCGACGTCGCGGTCGTCGGCGCCGGCTACACCGGCCTTTGGACGGCGCTCGCGGTTCGCGAGCACGAGGCCGCGCTCCGCGTCGCCGTCCTGGAAGCGGAGGTCTGCGGCTGGGGTCCGAGCGGGCGAAACGGCGGCTTTCTGAACGGTTACTGGACGCACCTCTCCCGCCTCCGCCCCGTCTTCGGGGAGGCGGACTCGCTCGTGATCGCGCGCGCGGCGGCGCAGGCGGTGCCGGCGGTTCGTGCGTTCTGTGAGGCGCGGGGCGAGGACGTCTGGCTCCAGGAAGCCGGCTACCTGAAGGTCGCGGCCGCCCCCGCGCAGGACGCGGCGGTGGAGCGGTCGCTCGCGACGGCGCGGGCCCTGGGGGTCGAGGAGGAGGCCGTGCCGCTCGCCGCGGAAGAGGTGGCCGAGCGATGCCGCTCGCCGGTTTTCCGAAGGGGCGTCTTCTTTCGCGACGGCGCGACCGTCCAGCCGGCTCGGCTCGCCCGCGCCCTTGCCCGCGCCGCCGTCGCCGAGGGCGTCGCGCTCCACGAACGCACCCGCGTCCTGCGGCTGAGCGCCGGCCGGCCGAACGTCCTCGTAACGCCGCGCGGACGCGTGCTCGCGGACGAGGTCGTCGTCGCGGTGAACGCTGCCGCGACGGGCTGGCGCCCTCTCGCGCGCCACCTGACGAACTTCGGAAGCTACGTCGTCCTGACCGAGCCGGTGCCCGAACTCCTGCGCGAGCTGGGCTGGACCGGCGGCGAGGCGATCACCGACGGACGCATGTTCATCCACTACTTCCGCACGACGCGGGACGGTCGCGTCCTCATGGGGAGCGGGTCCGGACCGATCGGCCACGGCGGCCGCCTCGACGACGGGCGCTTCACGTCGGACCGCCCGACCGCTGGGCGAGCCGAGCTGGGCCTCCGCCGGCTCCTGCCCGCGCTCGCCGACGTGCGGATCGACCGGGCGTGGGGCGGCCCGATCGACGTCTCCGCCGACCATTTCCCGTTCTTCCTGACGCTCCCCGGCACGCGCGTGCACGTCGGCGTCGGCTACTCGGGCCACGGCGTCGGCCCGAGCTGGCTCGGCGGCCGGATCCTCGCGTCGCTCGCCCTCGGCCGCGACGACGAGTGGGGCGCGTTCCCGCTCGTCCGAAAGCCGCGGGCGAGCCTCCCGCCCGAGCCGGTGAAGCGGTTGGGCGGAGGCGTCATCCGCGCGGCGACGCTCGCGGTCGAGGAGGCGGAGGAGCGCGGCGGGCGGGGGCCGCTCGCCGCTCGCGGCGTCGCAGCGCTGCCACGCGTGCTGCGCATGCCGCTCGGCACGCGGTGATCTTTTGCGTATTGCGCACCCGACCCTGCTAGGGTTGTGGCGAAGCGTCGCGATGATGGCCCAGAGACGTGCATTCGGCAATCGCGGTGGCGCGTAGCGACCGGATCGCCGAGCGAGGGCCGGTCGGCCGTCCGCAGTCAGTCGACTGGCTCGACCGCGAGATCATCGAGGCGCTCCAGGGGAACGGGCGCGAGTCTTTCCGGAAGATCGCGCTCCGTCTCAGCGTGTCCGAGGCGACCGTCCGAAACCGCTACGCGCGGCTCTGCCGCGCGAACGTCCTCCAGGTCACTGGCGTGACCAACCCGCTCGGCCTCGGATTCGACGCGCAGGCGATGCTGGGAATCAAGACGAACGGGCCGCCCGAGCCCGTCGCCGACGCGATCGCGGCGTGGCCGGAGGCGGGCTACGTCGTCGTGACCGCCGGGCAGTTCGACCTCCTCGTCGAGGTCCTCTGCACGGACCGGCGCCACCTGCTCGACATCATCAACCGCGTCCGGTCGCTCGACGCCGTCGTATCGACCGAGAGCTTCGTCTACCTGGAGCTCTGGAAGCAGGTATACGACTGGGGTCGGCGCCTGGAGGGACTCGCCGGCGACGGCGAAGCGCGCGGAAACGGCCACACGAGGAATCGGAGGAGCTCATGAGCGTCACCGTCTCGCAGCACAAGAACTTCGTCGGCGGGGAGTGGGTCGAGGCCGTCGACGGCGGAGTGCAGGAGGTCCTGAACCCCGCGACCGGCGAGGTGATCGCCGAGGTGCCGCGCGGGAGCGAGGCCGACGTCGAGCGCGCCGTCGAGGCGGCCAAGCGGGCGCTCCCCGAGTGGCGCGACACGACGCCCCAGGAGCGGGCCGAGATGCTCTTGGCCCTTGCCGACGCCCTCGACCAGCACGCGGACGAGCTTCGCTCGGTCGAGTCGGCGAACGTCGGGAAGCCGAGCTCGGTCGTCCACGACGAGATCCCCGTCTCGGCCGACAACCTCCGCTTCTTCGCCGGCGCCGCACGCTGCCTGGAAGGGCGTGCGACGGGCGAGTACATGCGCGGCTACACGTCGATGGTCCGCCGCGAGCCGGTCGGCGTCGTCGGTCAGATCGCGCCCTGGAACTACCCGCTCATGATGGGCGTCTGGAAGATCGGCCCCGCGCTCGCGGCCGGCAACGTCACCGTGCTCAAGCCGTCCGAGCAGACGCCGCTTACGACGCTCATGCTCGCCCGGTACGCGGCCGAGATCTTCCCGGCCGGAGTCCTGAACGTCATCACGGGCGACGGGGAGCCGGTCGGAGCAGGGATCGTTCGCCATCCCGCCGTCCGGATGGTCTCGTTGACGGGGGACGTCGCCACGGGGAGGGAGGTCGCTCGCGCGGCCGCCGAGACGCTCAAGCGCGTCCACCTCGAGCTCGGCGGCAAGGCCCCCGTCGTCGTCTTCGACGACGCCGACCCGGCGGCCGTCGCGGAGGGGATCAAGATCGCCGGCTACTGGAACTCGGGTCAGGACTGCACCGCGGCGTCGCGCATCGTCGCCGGCCCGCGGGTGTACGACCGTCTCCTCGACGAGCTCGTGCCCGCGGTCGAGTCGCTTCGCGTTGGCGACCCGGCCGAGGGCGAGGAGATCGAGATGGGTCCGGTCATCTCCCAAAGCCAGCAGGAGCGCGTCTTCGGCTTCCTCGAGCGGGCGACGTCGGGCGGAAAGGCCCGCGTTCTCACCGGCGGCGACTCGAACGGGGACCGCGGCTTCTTCGTCAAGCCGACGGTCGTCGTCGACGTCGACCAGGAGGACGAGATCGTGAAGCGTGAGGTTTTCGGCCCGGTCGTCACCGTGCAGCGCTTCGCCGAGGACGACCAGGCGATCGCGTGGGCGAACGACGTCGACTACGGGCTCTCGGCGTCGGTGTGGACGCGGGACGTCGGGCGGGCGCTGAACGCCGCTCGCAAGCTCGAGTTCGGCACAGTTTGGATCAACGACCACATCCCGCTCCTCTCCGAGATGCCGCACGGCGGCTACAAGCAGTCCGGGTACGGCAAGGACATGTCGATCTACTCGGTCGAGGAGTACACGCAGGTCAAGCACGTGATGGCGAAGATCGCGTGAGCGTCGCGTCGGCGGAGACGCGACTCCTCATCGCGGGCGAGCAGGTGACCGGAGACGGTCCACCGCTCGAGGTCGAGAACCCGTACACCGAGGAGACGATCGCGACGGTGGGGACGCCCACGCGGGAGCAACTCGAACGCGCGGTCGGCGCCGCCCACACCGCCGCGCGCTCCTGGGCGCGTACACCTGCGATCGAGCGGGCGGAGCTCCTCCACGAGGTGGCCGACCGCCTTCGCGCGCACCGCGACGAGCTCGCGGAGACGATGACCCGCGAGGGCGGCAAGCCGCTCGTCGAGAACGCCGACGAGGTCGGCTGGACGGCGGCGGCATTCGACTACTACGCCGAGATGGGCCGGAACTTCGCCGGGCGCGTCATTCCGTCGATCGAGGCGACGCAGCTCTCCCTCGTCCTGAAAGAGCCGCTCGGCGTCGTCGCGTGCATCGTGCCGTGGAACTACCCGCTGCTCCTTCTTGCGTGGAAGGTGGCGCCGGCGATCGCGGCCGGCAACACCGTGGTGTGCAAGCCATCGGAGCTCACGCCCCTCTCCGCCCTCGCGCTCGCGCCGTGCGTCGAGCACCTTCCGCCTGGCGTCGTCAACACGGTGGTGGGGGCGGGGGACGTCGGCGAGGCGCTCGTTTCCGACGAGCGGGTCGACCTCGTCGCCTTCACGGGCTCGGTCGAGACGGGCAAGCGGATCGCGCACCTCGCCGCCGACCGGGTCGCCAGGATCAACCTCGAGCTAGGGGGCAAGGACCCGTTCATCGTATGCGCCGACGTCGCGGAGCGGATCGAGGTCGCCGCGAAGGGCGGGGCGTGGGCCGCCTTCCTGAACGCGGGGCAGGTGTGTACCTCGGCCGAGCGCTTCTACGTAGAGGCGCCCGTGTACGACGAGTTCCTCGACGCGTTCGTGGATTACACGCGCTCGCTCGTGCTCGGCGACCCCCGCGAGGGCGAGACGGATGTCGGTCCGCTCGTGTCGGCGAGGCAGCGGGCGCGCGTCGCCGCCCAGGTCGAGGCCGCCGTCGCGGCCGGAGCGGAGCTCGTGGTCGGTGGCGACGACGGGGGACAGCCGACCGGTCACTTCTTCGCCCCCGCGGTCGTCACCGGCGCGCCGGCGGAGACCGATCTCCTTCGCGAGGAGACCTTCGGCCCCGTCGCTCCGATCGTCCCGGTCGCCTCGCTCGACGAAGCGATCGAGCTCGCGAACGCGACCCGCTTCGGGCTCGGTTGCAACGTCTACACGAAGGACCTGGACGCGATCTTCCGCTGCGCCCGGGAGATCAAGGCCGGGACGATCTGGTTCAACGACCCCCTGACGGACAACGACGCGGGCCCCTTCGGGGGCATGAAGCAGTCGGGACTCGGCCGCGAGCTCGGTCAGGAGGGGCTCGAGGCCTTCCAGGAGACGAAGCACGTGCACCTCGACACCGCGATCGAGGCGAAGGACTGGTGGTACCCCTACGGTGGCGGTCAGCCGCAAGCGAAGGGCGCCTGACGTGGCTCGCGCCGAGGACGCGCTCGTTCGCCCGCGGCCCGCGGTCCGGCCGCGCGACGGTGTCCCCGCGCGAACGCCGGACGTGCGCCTCGAGCGCGTGACGAAGCGCTTCGACGACATCGTCGCGGTCGACGACGTCTCGCTTGCGATCGAGTCGGGGAGCTTCTTCGCGCTCCTCGGTCCGTCGGGTTGCGGAAAGACGACCACGCTTCGCATGATCGGCGGGTTCGAGGAGGCAACGGCCGGGACGATCTACCTGGGCGAGCGGGAGGTGACGGGTCTCGCGCCGTACAAGCGCGACGTCAACACCGTCTTTCAGAGCTACGCGCTCTTCCCACACCTCTCGCTCTTCGAGAACGTCGCGTTCGGCCTGCGCCGCCGCGGGTACAGGGGCGCCGAGGTGAAGCGCCGCGTGGGCGAGGTCCTCGAGCTCGTCGACCTCGCCGGGTTCGAGAAGCGCAAACCGCACCAGCTCTCGGGCGGCCAGCAGCAGCGAGTCGCGCTCGCCCGCGCGCTCGTGAACAGCCCACGCGTCCTCCTCCTCGACGAGCCGCTCGGGGCGCTCGACCTCAAGCTCCGGAAGCAGATGCAACTCGAGCTGAAGCGGATCCAGCACGATGTCGGGATCACGTTCGTCCACGTCACGCACGACCAGGAGGAGGCGATGACGATGGCCGACCGGATTGCGGTCATGAACCGGGGCCGGATCGAGCAGCTCGGGACGCCGGCCGAGCTCTACGAGGAGCCGCGCACGTCGTTCGTCGCGCGGTTCCTCGGCGTGTCGAACCTGCTCGACGGCGAGGCCGACGGGGCAGGCGGCGTCCGCCTCACGGACGGAACGCTCGTCCAGGCGCCCGCGGTGGGGGATCGTCGCGGCCGCGTCGCGGTCGGCATCCGGCCCGAGAAGATTCGGCTCGCGAGCACGGAGGCGAACGTGCTAGCCGGCGAGGTCAAGGAGAGGAGCTACGTCGGCGTCTCGACCCAGTACATCGTGGAGACGCCGGCGGGCTCGCTGACGGTATACGTCCAAAACGCCGAAAAGGCCGCCGGCGCGTATGAGCCCGGCGACCGGATCGCCCTGAGTTGGAGTCCCGAGACGACCTTCGTCGTCGATCACGAGGAGGAACGAAGCGAATGACCGACCCGATCACGCGTCGCGAGCTGCTCAGGCGTGCAGCTGTGGGCGGCGCGGTGCTGAGCGTCCCGTCCCTTCTCGCCGCCTGCGGGGGCGACGGGGGAATCGAGGGACAAGCGGGCCAAGACACGGAGCCGACGACGAGCGTCCAGCGGAAACTGGCGAAGAAGCTCGTCTTCGCCAACTGGCCCTTCTACATCGACGTCTCCGAGAACGGCAAGCGTCATCCGACGCTCGACCAGTTCACGAAGAAGACCGGCGTCAAGGTGCGCTACATCGAGGAGGTCAACGACAACGAGGAGTGGTTCGGCAAGTACCAGGCGCAGCTCGCGCGCGGTGACGACATCGGTCGGGACATCGTCGTCCTCACCGACTGGATGGCCGCCCGCATGCTTCGGCTCGGCTACGTCGAGAAGCTGGACAAAGAGGCGATCCCGAACTCGAAGAACCTGGTTGCGAACCTCCAGAGCCCCGGGTGGGATCCGAACCGCGACTACAGCCTCCCCTGGCAGTCGGGGCTCACCGGGATCGCGTGGAACCGAAAGCTGACGGGCGGACCGATTACGACGATGGACCAACTCCTCACCGACCCGAAGCTGAAGGGGAAGGTGACCCTCCTGACCGAGATGCCGGACACGGTCGGCGTCACCATGGCGGCGAACGGCGACGATCCCGAGAAGGTCTCGCCCGAGGCGTTCTCGCGGGCGATCGACACGATCCAAAACGCGGTCGACTCGGGCCAGATCCGGCGTTTCACGGGCAACGACTACACGGACGACCTGATCGCGGAGAACGTGTGGGCGGCACTCGCCTGGTCAGGTGACATCGTGAGCACGGTGAAGCCCGAGAAGCCCGAGGTCGAGTTCTCGGTGATCAAGACGAAGAGCCACATCTGGACGGACAACATGCTGATCCCGAAGCAGGGGGACGTCTTCACCGCGTCGACGTTCATGAACTTCGTCTACGAACCGCGCGTCGCGGCGCAGATCGAGGCGAACGTCTACTACATCTGCCCGGTCGAGGGCGCGAAAGAGGAGATCGCGAAGATCGATCGCTCGGCTGCGCGGAACGAGCTCATCTTCCCGAGCGAGGAGACGCGGGGGAACACGTTCATCTTCGACGCGGAGGCCGCCGACAACCCTGACTTCAAGGAGCAGTTCCAGGCCGTGGTCGGGGCCTAGACTCGATGCGGTTCCACCGCCGTCGCTCGCTGGCGCCGTACCTCCTCTTGGCGCCGGGACTCGCCTGGCTCGCCGTGTTCTTCGCCGTGCCGATGTTCTACCTCGGCTACACGTCGCTCCAGGCCGGTGACATCCTTACCGGCTACACCTTCCAGTGGGCGTGGGACAACTACACCGACGCCTTCACGCTCTACCGAGCTCACTTCCTCCGCTCGCTCCAGTACGCCGGGGTGGCGACGCTGGCCGCGCTCCTTATCAGCTACCCGCTCGCCTACTGGATCGCGTTTCGCGCCGGTCGCTGGAAGAGCCTGTTCCTCCTCCTCGTCATCGCCCCCTTCTTCGTGACGTACCTGATCCGGACGATCGCGTGGAAGACGATGCTCGCCGACCAGGGCCCGGTCGTCGGGATCCTGCGCGACCTTCAACTCGTCTCGGACGATGGCCGACTGCTCGCGACGACGACCGCCGTCGTCGCCGGCATCACGTACAACTACCTCCCCTTCATGGCGCTCCCGCTCTACGTGAGCCTGGAGCAGATCGATCGCGGGCTGATCGAGGCGGCGCAGGATCTCTACGCGAGCCGCGCGAAGGCGTTTCTGCGCGTGACGCTCCCGCTCTCGGCGCCCGGGATCTTCGCCGGGACGATCCTCACGTTCATTCCCGCGGCGGGCGACTTCATCAACGCCGAGCTCCTCGGGACGCCGAGGCAGCAGATGATCGGAAACGTCATCCAGTCGAAGTTCAAGGAGATCGCGGACTACCCGCAGGCGGCCGCGCTCTCCTTCGTCCTCATGGCGACGATCCTGCTCGCGGTCGTCGCGTACGCGCGAGCGCTCGGCACGGAGCGGGCGACCGCCGGATGACGGTCGCCGCCGAGACCCTTCCGGCGAGGGCGCGTCCGGGGGTTCCGGCGCGCGCGTGGGCGGCCGCGCGCCGTCACACGCTCACGCTCTTCGCCTTCCTCGCGTTCGTCTACCTCCTCCTCCCGATCGCCGTCGTCATCCTCTTTTCGTTCAACGACCCTGCGGGGCGCAGGAACCTGACCTGGCAGGGCTTCACGCTCGACAACTGGGAGCACCCATTCGCCTACCCCGGCCTCCGCGGGTCGGTCGGCCTCTCGATCGAGATCGCGGCGCTCTCGAGCCTCGCGGCGACGGTGCTCGGGACGGCGATCGCGCTCGCGCTCGCCCGCTACCGCTTCCACGGGCGGGGGATAACCGGGCTCATCGTCTTCCTCCCGATGGCGACGCCCGAGATCGTGATGGGTTCGTCGCTCCTGACGCTCTTCCTGAACTACAACTTCCCGCTCGGGTTCACGACGATCCTGATCGCGCACGTTATGTTCAACATCAGCTACGTCGTCGTCACGGTGCGCGCTCGACTCGCCGGGTTCGACCGCCACCTCGAGGAGGCGGCGATGGACCTCTTCGCCGGCCCGTGGACGACCTTCGCACGCGTGACGTTGCCGCTCATCGCGCCCGGCATCCTCGCGGCCGCCCTGCTCGCCTTCGCGCTCTCCGTCGATGATTTCGTCATCACCTACCTCGTCTCTGGAAGCGAGACGACCTTCCCACTCTTCGTGTGGGGAGCCGCCCGGATCGCCGTGCCGCCGCAGATCAACGTCATCGGCTCGGCGATCTTCCTCGTCGCGCTCGCCCTCATGCTCGCGAACGTCCTCCTCCAGCTCCGTCGTCGATGAAAGGAGCCGACATGACTTCCTCCGACAACGCCCGCTCGCCGGCCGAGCTCCAGCAGGCCGCCCGCGACCATCTCTGGCTCCACTTCACGCGCATGGCCGCGTACCGCGACTCGGAAGTCCCCGTGATCGTCCGCGGCGACGGGTGCTACCTCGAGGACGCGAACGGCAAGCGCTACCTCGACGCGCTCGCGGGCCTCTTCGCGGTTCAGATCGGCTACTCGTTCGGCGAGGAGATGGGCGAGGCGGCCGCAGCCCAAATGCGCGAGCTCCCTTTCTACACGAACTGGAGCTACGCCCACCCGCGGGCGATCGAGCTCGCGGCCGAGGTCGCGTCGCTTGCCCCCGGCGACCTGAGCCGCGTCTTCTTCGTGAGCGGCGGCTCCGAGGCGGTCGAGTCGGCCTGGAAGCTCGCCCGTCAGTACTACGCGGCTCGCGGTGAGAGCCGCCGCGCGAAGGTTGCGGAACGGATGGGGGCGGGCGAGCGGATCGAGCAGCACTATCCGACGGAACGGCGCTGGAAGGCGGTCGCGCGACGGATCGCCTACCACGGGACGACGATGGGCGCGCTCTCGATCAACGGGATCGCCGCGCTCCGCGTCCCGTTCGAGCCGCTCGTCCCGGACGTCGTCCACGTCCGCAACACGAACCGCTACCACCGCCCACCCGAGGAGACCGAGGCCGAGTTCACGGCCTTCCTCCTCGAAGACCTCGAGGAAGCGATCCTCCAGGCCGGCCCCGAGACGGTCGCGATGGTCATCTTCGAGCCGGTGCAGAACGCCGGCGGCTCCTTCACCGCGCCGGAGGGCTACTGGAAGGGCGTGCGAGAGATCTGCGACCGCTACGAGATCCTCCTCTGTGCCGACGAGGTGATCACGGGCTTCGGCCGCCTCGGTGCGTGGTTCGGCTCCGAGCGCTACGACATCCGGCCCGACATCATCACCTCCGCCAAGGGCCTCTCCTCCGCCCACGCTGCGATTGGGGCGGTGATCGCGAGCGAGCGCGTCATGGAGCCGTTCCTCGACGGGCACAAGATGTACAGCCACGGGATCACGTTCGGCGGCCATCCCGTCATGGCGGCGATCGCGCTCAAGAACATCGAGATCATGAAGCGGGAGAGGATCGTCGAGCACGTCGCCGAGACGCAGGACGCCTTCCGCGAGACGCTCGCGCAGCTCCTCGACCTACCGATCGTCGGCGACCTCCGCGGAACGGGGTTCTTCTACGCGCTCGAGCTCGTGAAGGACAAGGAGACGCGCGAGACCTTCTCGGACGAGGAGTGCGAGACGCTCCTCCGCGGCTTCGTCTCCCCTCGTCTCTTCGAGCGCGGCCTCATCTGCCGTGCCGACGATCGCGGCGACCCCGTCGTGCAGGTCTCCCCCCCGCTTGTCGCGGGGCCGGCGGAGTTCGACGAGATCGTGGGCATTCTCGGCGACGTCCTGGCGGAGGCGTGGGACCGGCTGCACGCGGGTGACGGCCGGGCTCGCGGGATCGCGGCGTCGCCCGCCGAGGCGCCGGTCGCGCCGGCGGGGCGCTCGTAGCTTTCGAGCCGGACGTTCGCGGTCGCCTAGCGGCGCTCGACGAGTTCGTCGAGCGATCGACGGTTGGCGTCGGCGCTCCACTCCTCGGCCGAGCGCCGCTCGGGGTCGGACGGACGCGCCGGGTGGCCGAACGCGAGCACGATCCGCACGATCTCGTCTTCGCCGAGGCCGAGCACCTCGCCCGTGCGGGCGCGGTCGGGCATCCCGTTCGGGACGGAGACGACGCCCTCGTTCCAAGCGGCGAGGAACATGTTCTGCGCGGCGCGCCCGGCGTCGAAGGCGGGAAGCTCACCGGCCGGGCCGACGAGCGCGACGACGAGCGAGGCGTCGAGCACGTTCGAGGGGCCGAACACCGTCTCCGCGAGCCGCTCTCGAAGCTCGCGATCCACGATGACGAGGAAGCGCCACGGCTGTCGGTTCATCGCGCTCCCGGCCAGACGGCCCGCGTCGAGGATCCGCCGCTCCACGTCCTCGGGAATCGGCCGGTCGGCGAAGTTCCGCCAGTCTCGCTTGCTCGCGATCGCAGCGAACGTGTCCACGCCGCTCTATTCTGAACGGATGACCGCAGAGCGAAACGCGCCGTACGTGGTCGTCGGTGCCGGGATCCACGGGCTCTCGACCGCGTGGCACCTGGCGAAGGAGCTTCGTACGCGCGGAATGGGCTCGGGCGACGACGTGCTCGTCCTCGAGAAGGCGCAGCCGGGCGCCGGCGCGTCGGGAATCGCCTGCGGCGTCGTTCGCAACAACTACTTCCAGCCGGCGATGAGCGAGCTCATGCAGGCGTGCGTCGAGGTCTGGGAGTCCGACCCGGAGGCCTTCGCCTACAACCCGGTCGGGTATGTCGCTCTCGGGCCGGCGATCCAGGAGCCGGACCTCGTCGCCACGTACGAGCGGCAGGAGCGAATCGGCTACCGGTCGGAGCTCGTCGTCGGCGAGGCGGAGGTCGACCGGCATATGAAGGCGCTCTTCCCGGATTGGCGCGCGAGGGGCGTCACCGTGTGCCTGCACGAGCACCAGGGCGGGTTCGCCTTCAACCGCGACTCCGTCGCCGGTCTCCTCGGAAAGGCGCTCGCCGAGGGGGTTCGGATCGAGACGGGTGTCGAGGTGACGGGCTTCCGCCTCCGGGGAGACGAATCCGTTTACGCGGTCGAGACGGGCACGGGGCCGATCGAGGTCGGTGAGCAGGTCGTCCTCGCCCCGGGGCCGTGGGCGAAGGGCCTCTGGTCGCTCCTCGGCCTGCCGGACCGAATCGACGTGCGAACGCCGAGTAGCGACGTCGTACCGAGCCGGCCAATGTGGACCTACTGGAATCTCCAGGAGGGCGAGATCGGAGTCGATCCGACGGCGTTCGCGACCGCGGACGGCGGCCCTCCGCCCGTCATCCACGTCGACAGCGACGCGCCGCTCTACACCGATGACGGGGAGCTCGTGACCGACGAGCTCTGGGGGATCTACTTCAAGCGCGACCGAGGCGGGGTCCAGGGCGGCGCCTCGCCGCTTCCCGTCGAGGGCGACGTGGAGCTCGACCCGTATCCGCAGACGACCGACGTCGACCCGGGCTTCCCCGACATGTGGTGCGCGGCTCTCTCGCACGCTCTCGCGCGCTTCCAGGGCTGCCGTCCACGCTACAAGCAGGCGCGATCAGGCGGTGTCGGCGCGTTCACGGCCGACAACTTCCCGGTCTTCGACTACGTGCGCCCGAACGTCTACGCGATCCTCGACTCGAACCACGGCTACAAGATGATCGGAGTCGGACGCGAGGTCGCGAAGGTGCTCGTCGGCGAGCACGCGAGCCTCCTTTACCCGTTCCGCTTCGAGCGGTTCGAGACCGGCGACCTCCACCCGGTCTCTCACTCGCCCTACCCCTGGTCGTAGTCCGTCACGCGACCCGCCTCCACGTCTCGCCGGCGTCGTCCGAGCGGTAGAGACGACGGTCGAAGCCGACCGCGTAGGCGATTCGCGGGTTGCTCGGCGCGAACGCCACCGGGCCCGCGCCTCGGCGGATCGGGAGGACGACCTTCCAGACGCCGCGATCGGTCGTGAGCTGAACGGAGCGCCCGGCGGCGAGGACGCGCGAACGCGGCGGATCGAGAGCGTTCGCGGCGAGCCCGAGCGTCGGCATGGCGAGCGCCTTGACCCACTCGACCCCGTCGCCGTTCGCGTTCACGAGGACGCCGCGGTCGGCGTCGGCCGCGAAGAGCATCCCGTCCTTCGTGATCGCGAGCGCGCCGACGCGCGGCCCGACATCCTCCGAGATGAGGCGGAAGCTCCGACCGCCGTCGTCGGAGCGGTAGAGGCCCTTGCCCGCGACGGCGGCGTACACGAGCCCGTCGACCTTGGGGCTCGCCGCGAACCCGTGGATGTCCAGGCCGGGAAGGCCGTGGGGTCGCACCGCCTTCCACGTCCGCCCGCCGTCCTCGCTTCGCTCGAGGATGTTGTGGCCTGCCGCCCACACGTTGCCGTCGAGGTTGCGCGCGAAGTGCATCGCGTCCCTCCCCTCGAGCCCGGCGAAGCGCCACGCGACGCCGCCGTTCGTCGACTCGTAGACGCCGACGTGCGTACCGAGGAGGAGGCGGTTTGGGTTCGCCGCGTCGACGAGGAGCGAATGGTAGTCGGGCGTGGCGGGAAGGCCGCGAGCGGGAGGTTCGACCACCCCGCCGCCCGTCGCCCGCTCGCGCGCATAGAGGAAGGCCCCCGCGGCGAAGAGGACCCCGACGAGGAGCCAGGCGAGCGTCGCCGCGCGCCCGCCGTGCCGGCGCACGGGACGATTGGGCGCGCGCCCGTTGCCGGCGGGCGCCGGCGCTGTCGGCTTCGAGCGCTTCGCCGGCGTCGTCCTCCCCATCGGGGCGCGAGGATACCGGCGTGCTCGCGCGTTCAGGCGGGGCGACGACCCTCGCTAGGGTGGGCGCGTGCTCCTACTCTTTCTCCCCGGGCAGCCGGCTTCGATCGTCCTCCTCACCCTTGCCGTCGTCCTCTACCTCGGCGGGGTCGAGCTCCGCGGCTTCCGACCGCACTACCTCTGGTGGTTTTGGTGGCTCCTCTTGATCTTAATGAGCCACTTCGTCGGCTACCTCATCCTTCGCGGCTATGTCCTCTACCGACGCCGGCACGAAGCGCGCGCTTAGCGACCGCGCCTGGGGCAAGGCGGCCATCCTCGTCGCTCTCCTCCTCGTCGCGCTCCTCGTGTCCCGGAGCTGCGGCTCGTCGGCGCCCGCGGTGACGAAGGAGCAAGCGGTCGCGATCGCGAAGCGGGAGATCTCGTACGAGCCGGATGGGATCCAGGTGAGGAACGTGCCGCGGGGCGTGCCCCAGCGGCGGATCTGGGCGGTCTCGCTCTACACCGGGACGGCGGAGCGTCCGGACCGGGTCACCGTTGTCGAGATCGACGCCAAGACCGGCGACGTTGCCGCCGTCCACCGCGGAAGCGGCTAGGTCGGCGTCCATATGTCGCGGTTCGACACTCACGACCGCTAAGGCTGGCAGCGCTCCATATAGGAGCCGAGCCGGGTCTCTCGTAAGTTTCCCGCCGGCGCAAGTGTTACGATCGCACACCTGGCGTCCGTCCCCGGGAGGCTCCGCGCATGCAATGGCTCGTCGCTCAAGCCCCTGAGCTCGAAGACGTAACGTCGCAGCTCTCGCTCGACAGCGCCGTCCTCTCCGAGCAGTTCTACTTCTTCACGGTCGTCGTCATGTGGCTCATCCACGTTGGCTTCATGGCGTACGAAGGCGGGGCGTCGCGACGCAAGAACCTCATGTCGACGGCGATGAAGAACATCCTCACGATCGCCGTCGTGACCCCGAGCTTCTACTACTTCGGCTGGTACATCTACGGCTGCTTCCAGCCGGGGGGGCCCGCGCAAGGGCACGCGGGCCCGCTGCTCCCGGGGGCCGACGAGCCGAGCGGCTTCTGTCTCACGACGGCGCCGTTCTCGGACAATCTCGGCCCGAACCTGCAGGATCACCTGAGCGCCGTCTTCTTCCTCGCGTTCCTTCTCTTCTCGTGGACGACCGCGTCGATCATGTCGGGAGCGCTGATCGAGCGCGTGCGCCTCTCGGCCTACCTGATCCTCGGGACGATCCTCGGGTCGGCGGTCTGGATCATGGACGCCGCGTGGGGCTGGAGCTCGGGCGGCTGGCTCGTCACGCGATTCGGATTCCACGACTCGATCGCCTCGCTCGTCGTCCACGGGGTCGCCGGCGCCTTCACGCTCGGCGTGCTCCTGAACCTCGGACCCAGGATCGGCAAGTACGACATGGTGGGGAGGGCGAGGACGTTCCGAGGCCACAACACGCACCTGACGTTGTTGGGCCTCATGCTCATCTTCACCGGCTTCTACGGCTTCTACGCCGCTTGCCTCTTCATCCAGTCGACGACCTTCCCGGGCTGGGTGAACATCTACGGCTCCCCGACGACCCTTGGCTCGATCGCCTTCGTCATCACGATCGGATTCGCGGGAGGCTTCACGGGAGGGTGGTTTGGGAGCAGAGGCGACCCCTTCTGGACGCTCTCCGGCGGTCTCGCCGGCGTCATCTCGGTCTCGGCGGGCGCCGACGTCTACCACCCATCGCTCGCGTACCTCCTGTCGGCATCCGGCGGCTTGCTGGCCGTTTGGAGCGGCACCTGGATCGAAAAGCAACTCCGAATCGACGACGCGGTCGGCGCGGTTGCGGTCCACGGCGTCTGCGGGTTCTACGGCGTACTTCTCGTCGGAATCTTCGCCGGGGGATTCCCGACCGGGCTTAACCAGGTCGAAAGCTCGTTCGGCGGTCAGCTGATTGGGATGATGGCGTTCCTCCCGCTCGCCTTCTTCCCTGGCTACATCGTCTCCTGGATTCTCAAGAAGCTGAACCTGCTCCGCGTTCCGCCCGAGGTCGAGCTCGAGGGATTGGACATGGCCGAGTTCCAGCAGGATTTCTTCCCAGAGTTCGAGCGGGTTCCGGAAACGATCGTCCTTCCGACCGGCGAAGAGGTCGAGTCGGCGCCGGTCCTGCTTGAGGGGTTCGCGCAGGTGAACGGACATCGATTTTCGGCGCCTGAGGCGCGCGAGCAGAGGAGGACGCCGTGATCGACAGCTTTCCGTTCAACGGATGGAGCGACAAGATCGGCGCCTTCTGGACGTTCGGCCCCGGCAGCTCGACAGGAACGTACGTCTTGACAGTGCTGGGAATCATCTTCATGGTCGCCTCGCTGGTCGGCTGGGTGATGCTCGAAAACCGGAAGCTCGCCGCGCAGGCCGAGCTCCTGCGCTCCGCGGGCGGGCTTCCGGCTCCTGGCGGCGTTCCGCCCGGCCCGTCGCCGAGCCAGCCGCCGCTCGCGGGCCCGTCAATCGAGCCGGGAGACTAGAGGAGGTAGACGATGCTCGACGCACAACGACGTCGGACGCGCGAGCGGCAGGTGGAGTTTCCGCCCGAGCAGCGCCACCACCGGCTCGTGACGCCGGTCATGCTCGGGGTGTCGCTCCTCTGCATGATCATCGTCATCATCATTGCCGCGACCGACGCCAACGGGCCCTTCATCGGGCCCTGGTAGGAGACGGAAGGGGTCTCATGTCTCGGCTGTATCTCCACTGCGCGTTCTGTGGGCGAAGGCAGGCCGACGGCCTCCTGTCGCGCGCTCACTGGGGTCACGTCGTCCTTCCCGACGGGTCGGCGCGCCAGGTGTGTCCGGCATGTAAGAGCGCGAACGCAGACTGGGAGACGGCCGTCGTCGCGTCGGCCGAGGGCCGCGTCGCCGCCGTCTACGACACCGAGTACGGAAGCGCGGGCAACAAGCCCCGCGCGTAGCGGCACCGCGTCTCAGAGTCGCGCGCGGTACCGCGCCGCCTCGATCGTGTTTCGAAGCAGCCAGACGTCGGTGATCGGTCCGACGCCGCCCGGCACGGGCGAGACCGCCTCCGCCTTCGCGGCGACACTCGGGAAGTCGAGGTCGCCGACGAGCCGCGTCTTCCCCGTCGCCTCGTCCCTGACGGCGTTGATGCCGACATCCACGGCGATCACGCCCTCCTTCACCATGGCGCCGTCGACGACGCCCGGGACGCCGGCTGCGACGACGAGGATGTCGGCACGAAGCGTGTGGTCGGGGAGCCGGCCCGCCTGCGACGTGTACGCGTGCGCGGAGACGACGGTCGCGTTCCGGCCGAGCCCGAGCCAGAGCGCCGGCTTGCCGACGTTGTTCGAGCGGCCGACGAGCACGAGATCGAGCCCGTTGTAGAACGTCTTCGGGTCACGCCCGCTCTCCTCGACGTAGCGGTCGAGCATGTAGAAGACGGACGCCGGCGTCGAGGGGACGTACCGGGGCGTCCCGAGGGCGAGGAGGCCGGCGTTGTCGGGGTGGACGGCCTCGATGTCCTTGAGCGGGTCGAGCGTTCGATACAGCTCCGGCTCCGAGACTTGCGGCGGGATCGGCCGCAGGACGAGGATCCCGGAGATCCGCGGGTCGGCGTTCAGCTTGCCGACGACGGCTAGGGCGTCCGCCTGCTCGACGTCGCCCGCGAGCTGCTCGGATCCATAGCGACAGCCGAGCTCGTCGGCGAGACGACGCAAGCGCCGCTCGTACGCCTGTGCCGCGTAGTCGTCGCCGAGGAGCACCGTCGCGAGGCCCGGCCGAACCCCTGACGCCACGAGGTCCCGGACGCGCCGCTCGACTTCCTCGCGGAGCTCGGCGGCGAGCGCGTCGCCCTCGATGACATGCGCGCCCAACGGTTACGGGCCGGCGGCGAGCGCGCGCTCCGCGGCGGCCGCCGCGGTCGCGTCGTGCTCACGGGCGCGGGCGACGCGCTCGTCGCGCTCGGTCGTGCCGAGGTTGATCACGACGAGGTGCGCCCCGATCCGGGCTCCGCCCGCCGCGAGGACGGCGGCCGCCGCCGCATCTCCGCGGAGGTTCGGGTTGCCGCGCTCGGCGACGAGCGCCCCCAAGGTCGCTACCTCGGCTGCCTCCTTCGCGATCTCGAGCGGGATCTCGGCCGCTCGCGCGAGCGCGTGCCCGATCGCCGCGTTCCTCACCTCCGGCTCGAGGTGCTTCGGCAGGCGCATCGCCGTCAGGACCTCTTCAAACGCCTGGGAGTCCGCCGGAGCGAGCGGCGCCACGCGGTGGCGGAGGGCGTCGGCGCGCTCCACGACCTCGTCGGCCTCGCTCCAGCGGTCGAGCGAGAAACGAGCGGCCATCGCGACGAGTCCGGCCGCCATCGCGACGACGAGCGCTGCGACCGAGCCGCCTCCGGGCGCCGGCTTCTCCGAGGCCACCTCTTCGAGGTAATCGTCGAGCCGCTGCTCGAGGAACGTCTGAACGGTCGTCACGGGCGCGATTATCTCGCGCCGCTTGTCTCACAACGCCGTCAAGCGCGCGCCTCGGCGTCCTCCCCGGCGAGGAGGCGGCGGAAGGCCGCGTACTGGCCCGCCTTCCCCACCGTAACGAGCGTGTCGCCCCGCTGGATCACGTCGTGCGGTTGGGCGCCCGTCACCGGTTCCGGTTCCCGAAGGATGGCGATCACCGTGATGCCCGTCTTCGTCCGAAATCCGCACTCGGCGAGCGACTTCCCGATCCAGGGGCTTCTATCCGGAACCGGAACCCACTCGATGAGGAGCTCGCCGAGCGCCATCTCGAGGTCCTCGACGATCTTCGGCCGCTCGTAGGCGCCGCCGAGGATGGCGCCGAGCTGCCGCGCCTCGTCGTCGTCGAGGTCGATCACGGCCTTCGGGTCCTCGTCGCCGGCGTGGCGAAAGAAGTAGACCTCGCGCCGCCCGTCGTTGTGCAGGATGACGGCGAGCCGTCCTCCGCTCGCGAGCCGGAACGCGTACTTGCTGCCGATACCCGGCAGGCGAGTTTCACGCAGGTCGATCGGCACGGCTACGTCCCCTTCGGAAGTTTAGGCGGCGGAAAGAGCAGCCGGCCGATCCGCTTCGACTCCTTCATGAGCCCGATGCCGATCGTGGCCGTCACGAGCACGTAGAGGCCGGCGAACGCGGTCAGGTCCGCGCGATCTTCGGCCGCGATCTCCGGGTTCGCGGCCGCGACCTGAGCGAGGATGATCGTGAACTCGCCGTGTGCGACGAGCGCGATGCCGACGTTCAGGCTCTGGCGGCTCGTGAATCTTCCGATGAGCCCCGCGACGTAGCCTCCTCCCACCTTCCCGATCAGCGTCAGGGCGACGGCGAACGCGAGGAACCACCCGACGTCGCCGAACGCGCCGAAATCGATCGAGAGGCCGAACACGAAGAAGAAGAGCGCGGCGAAGAGGTCGCGGACGCTGAAGAAGCGCTCCTCGATCTCCTCTCGCACGGATGTCTCGGCGAGCACGATTCCGGCCATGAGGGCGCCGATCGCCTCCGAAAGTCCGAGCTCCTCGGCGAGCGCGGCCATCCCGACGACGAAGGCGACCGTGAAGAGGAGGAAGAACTCGCGGGGTAGGGCGTCGAGTAGCCGGTCGAGCGTCCGGGACAGCCACCGCGAAGCGGCGAGGGAGACGAGGATGAAGGCGAGCGCCTTGGCGACGAGCGCCGCAGTCTCGGTCGTCTCGCTACCGCCGCCCGCCGCAAGCCCGAGCATGAACGCAAGCACGAGGTCCTCGAAGATCAGGATCGCGAGCACGAGGTCCGTCTCGTCATCGGCGAGGCGACGGAAATCGGTCAGGCCCTTCGCCGTGATTGCGCTCGAAGAGACGTAGACCGCGGTCGCGAGGACGATCGCCGCGAAGCTGAAGCCAAAGACCGCCACTCCGACGACGAGGCCGAGGCCGGCGTTCGCGACGAGGTCGATGACGCCGCCGAGGCCGAGATGCCGTCCGCTGCGAACGATCCGGCCGAGACTGAACTCGAGGCCGAGGAAGAAGAGGAGGAAGACGAGCCCGAACTCGGCCACGAAGTCGGTCACCTCCGAGGGCCGGATGAGGGCGAGCGCCTCCGGCTCGTTCGGGCCGAGCAGCAAGCCGGCGAGGAGGTACGCGGGAATCGCGGAGAGGCCGATCCGACTCGCGACGAGTCCGAGCGCCGCGAGGACGGAGACCGTGACGGCGAGCTCGGCGAGGGTCATCGCGCGTAGCTTCTCAGGGGTGCGGCCGCGCGGGCCGCGCGGCGAGAACAGCCCGAGGGTGCGGCCGTTCTCGTCGATTGGCATGGGGGAACCGGGTTTCCCCCATGAACTCTCCTCAGAAGAGGCCTATCGTCCTGCCGTTCTCGTCGATGTCGACGTTGAAGGCGGCCGGCTCGCTCCCGTAGCCGGGCATCGTCTGCATGTCGCCGAGAAGTGGGACGAGCCACCCCGCGCCGGTGTACTGGCGGATGTCGCGCACGGTGACCGTGAAGCCCGTGGGCGCGTTCAGGAGCGAGGGGTCGTGCGAGAGTGAGAGGTGCGTCTTCGCCATGCAGATCGGGAGCTTGTCGAATCCGACCGCGTTGAACCGCTCGATCGCCTGCTGGGCGGCAGGGAGAAAGACGACGTCGTCGGCGCCGTAGACGCGCCGGCAGATCGCCGCGACCTTCGCGTCGATCGGGTCGTCCAGCGCGTAGAGCGGCCGGAAGTCCGAAGGAGCCTCCGCCGCCGCGACGACCGCCTCGGCAAGGGCCGCGGCGCCCTCGCCGCCGCGCTCGAACGCCTCGTTCACCTCGGCCCCCACCGCGCCCCCTTCGACGGCGAGTCTCTTCACCGCGTCGACCTCCTCGTCGGTGTCGCCGGGGAATCGGTTGATCGCGACGACCGCGTTCAGTCCGAACTCCTTCACGATCGCGAGGTGGCGCTGCATGTTGGCGGCGCCCCGCTCGAGGGCGTCGACGCCCCCCTCGGGATCGCCGCCGTGGTGCTTCAGCGCCCGCGCCGTCGCGACCAGGACGACCGCGTTCGGGCGAAGGCCCCCGACCCGGCACACGATGTCGAAGAACTTCTCCATCCCCATGTCGGCGCCGAAGCCCGACTCGGTGACGCAGTAGTCGCCGAGCTTGAGGCCGACGCGCGTTGCGACAAGCGAGTTGTTTCCGTGGGCGATGTTGGCGAAGGGGCCGCAGTGGAGGAAGGCCGGCTGACCCTCGAGCGTCTGGACGAGATTGGGCTTGATCGCGTCCTTGAGGAGGACGGTCATCGCCCCCGCCGCCCGGAGCTGCTCCGCGTCCACGGGCTCGCCCTCCCAGGTGTACCCGACCGTGATTCGCCCAAGCCGCTCCCGGAGGTCGAAGAGGTCGCGGGCGACGGCCACGATCGCCATCACCTCGGAGGCGGCGGTGATGTCGAACCCCGTCTCGCGCACGTACCCGTTCGTCCGTCCGCCGAGGCCGACGACGGTCTGGCGGAGCGCGCGGTCGTTGATGTCGAGGCAGCGGCGCCACGTGACGGTGAGCGGATCGATGTCGAGCCGGTTTCCGTGCAGGAGATGGGCCTCGAGGAGCGCGGCGAGGAGATTGTTCGCGGCCCCAATGGCGTGGATGTCGCCGGTGAAGTGGAGGTTCAGGTCCTCCATCGGGACGACCTGCGCGTAACCGCCGCCGGCGGCGCCGCCCTTGATCCCGAAGACGGGTCCGACGGACGCCTCGCGGAGACACAGAACCGGCCGCCTGCCGATCGCCCCGAGCCCCTGCGTCAGCGAGACGGAGGTCGTCGTCTTCCCCTCGCCCGCCTTCGTCGGAGTGATCGCGGTGACGTCGATCAGCTTCGCGTCCGGCCGCTCGGCAAGGCGGTCGAGGACGGAGAGATCGACCTTCGCCTTGTAGCGGCCGTACAGGTCGTACTCGTTCGCCTCGAGCCCCACTTCCTCGGCGATCTCGGCGATCGGGCGAAGCTCCGCCTCCTGGGCGATCTCGAGGCTGGAGGGCATCTGCGTGGCCATCAATGCGAAACCGCGGCGGCGGCGAGTTCGGACACTAACTGGTCACGGTAGAAGCGTTCCAGCGCGAACGGCTCGATCAGGCCCGGCGTCCGGCCGGTGGCCACGAGCTCGGCGAGCGTCGTCCCGACGATCGGCGCCGCCTTGAAGCCGTACGTTCCCCAGCCGGCCGAGACGTGGAAGTTCTCGACCTCCGTCTTCCCGAGAATCGGGCTGTAGTCGGGCGAGAGGTCGCAGAGCCCCGTCCACTGGCGGAGCACCTTGATCATCTCGAGCTGTGGGAAGAGCTCGAGCGTGTGCCGCGCCGAGTACTCGAGGAAGGGGAAGGTCGACTGCCCCTTGTACGTCGTGTACGGCTCGATCTCGGCGCCGATCAGGATCTCGCCGCGGTCGGTCTGCGAGATGTAGACGTGCATCTGGGAGGACACGATGACCACGTCCAGGAACGGCTTGACGGGCTCGGTCACGAAGGCTTGCAGGATGTGGGTCGTGATCGGGAGCGGAACGCCTGCCAGGTCGCAGACGAGGGTCGACCACCCGGCGGTGCACGAGACGACGACGTCCGCCTCGACCGCTCCGCGTGTCGTCTCGACGCCGACGACGCGGCCGTTCTCGCGCCGGATCCCCGTCACCTCGGTGTAGGGATGGAGCTCGACGCCGTGTCGGTCGGCGCCGCGCGCGTAGCCCCAGACCACGGCGTCGTGGCGGATGATTCCGCCCGGGGGATGGTAGAGCGCGCCGACGACGGGCCACGTGACGTCCTGGGAGAGGTCCATTTCGGGGCATAGCCGCGCGATCTCGTCGGGGTAGATGACGCGGCTCTCGATCCCGAGGAGCTGGTTCACCTCGGCGCGCTCGGTCATCGTGATCATCGCGCGGTCGGAGTGTGCGAGGGTGAGGTGGCCCTGCTGCGAGAAGAGCAGGTTGAAGTCCAGTTCGGCTCCGAGCCCCTCGTAGAGGCGGACGCTCTCCTTGTAGAACTCCGCTCCCTCCGGGGTTCGGTAGTTCGCCCTGATGATCGTCGTGTTTCGGCCCGCCGCTCCCGACCCGAGATAGCTCTTCTCGAGGACGGCGACGCTTCCGATTCCGTGCGTCTTCGCGAGGTAGTACGCGGTCGCAAGCCCGTGCGAGCCGCCGCCGATCACGACCACGTCGTAGCGCGGCGCCAGCTCGCCGCGCCGCCGCCACATGCGCTCGACCCGGAAGAGGTCCTTCACGGCGTCCCCGCGGGGCCTCCGCCGAGCGGCTCGGCGGCGTCGACGACGACCTCCCAGAGGTAGTGGCCGTACTCCTGCTCGAAGAAGAGGCGGTAGCGCTCCTCGCCCAGGCGGACGATCCACGCCCGGATCTGCGCGAGCGCGCCAACGGCGGGCAGGTCGTCGAGCGGAAGCTCGGTCAGCCGCCGCAGCACCGTCGTTGCGCCCGGTCCCTCGATCTCGAGAGCGGCAAACCCGGCGTCGCTCTCTCTTCCCTCGGCCGGGGTTCCGGCAAGTAACAGACTGTTACTAGGTCTCCCCGGCTCGTGGGTGACGTCGCGGATCTTCAGCGGGCGCTCCTCCTCTCCCGGGACGCGAACGGCGACGAGCCAGCCGTCGCGCTCCTCGAGCTCGGCACCCGCCTCGCGGAGGCGGCGCGCCATCGGCGAGCGGGCGAGCGGCCGGAACCGTCCGCTTCCGTCGGCGGCGGCGAGCGAGAGGAAGGCGAGCTCCGTCACGATCGAAGCCGCCCGCCGTCGGGGTCGTAGAACGGCCGCAGCCGCACGCGCGCGCGCTCGACGCCGCCGTCCATCTTCACGTCGAACTCGGCCCCCTCCCGCGCCAGCTGGGCCGGCACCCACGCCATACCGATCACGCGGCCGAGCACGGGGCTCCAGCGCGAGCTCGTGATCCGGCCGCCCGGGCGGCCGTCGAAGACGATCTGGCCGCCCTCGGCCGGGACGGCTCCGACCCCGTCGCCCATCTCGAAGCCGACGAGTTGCTCCCGAAAGCCGCGCTCGCGAACACCCGCGAGCGATGCCTTCCCGACGAAGTCGTCCTTCTCGAACTTGACGATCCACGGCATGCTCGCCGCGAGCGCGTTCGACTCCGAGTCGGTGTCTTGACCGACGAGGATGTGCATCTTCTCGAGGCGGAGGATTCGCTGCGGCTCGAGGCCGAAGGGGCGAATCCCGAGGTCGCGTCCCTCGTCCAGGATCGTCTCCCAGAGGTACTCGCCGTAGGGGCTCGGAACGTGAAGCTCGTACCCGAGCTCGCCGACGAAGCCGATCCGGAGGAGGAGCGCGGGAACCCCGGCGACGGTCGCCTCCCGTGCGTCCAAGTAGCGGAGCGCGTCGTTCGAGACGTCGATCGCGGTGAGCCGGGCGAGGAGGTCCCGCGCGCGCGGCCCTGCGACGTTCACCGCCGCGAGCGCCCCGGTGACGTTCGTCACCTCGACGTCCAGGCGCCAGACCGCGTTCCACCACTCGAACCACTCGATCACCGTGTCGGCGCCCGTCGACGTCGTCGTCACGTAGAACGTCTCCTCCGTCAGGCGGGCGATCGTGCCGTCGTCCATGATTCGACCGCCGTCCGTGCCGAGGACGCCGTAGCGGATCCGGCCGGGCTTCAGGTCGGCGAACCGGTTCGGGTAGAGGCGCTCGAGGAACTCCCCCGCCGCGGAGCCGCGCACGAGGAGCTTCCCGAGCGTCGAGACGTCGATCAAGCCGACCGTCTCGTGCACCGCCTTCGCCTCCGCTTCGGGGTCGCCGTACGAGTGGGGTCGGCGCCAGGCGCCCGTCCACATCATCCGCGCGCCGAGGTCCTTGTGAGCGTGGTGAATCGAGGTGCGCTTCGCCGGCTCGTGGCCGCGGCCCGCGAGGACGCCGAGCGAGACCGGCGTCCACGGGGGCCGGGCCGTCGTCGTCCCGATCTCGCTCTCGCCGCTCTCGGTCTCGCGCGCGTAGAGGCGGATCGACGGCAGGTGGCAGAGCTTGCCCTGGCACGGCCCCATCGTCACGGTCGTATAGCGCTTGGCGAGCTCGATCGAGTCAAAACCTTCGGCGATCGCGCGCTTCACGTCCTTGTCGGTCACGTCCTCGCAGAGGCAGGCGAAGCACTTGCCGCGCGCTCCCGCGCCGTTGTAGCTCGCGGCGGGAGGAATTCCATTGCCGATCTCGCCGGTGACGGCACCGACCGCCTCGACGCCGTCGGGGAGCTCGGCGGGGACGAAGATCCCGCGCTCGCGGTCGTACTCGATCCGGGCGCCCGCCTGCGCAAGGAGGGAGTAGGCGGGCTGACGCCCGCCCGACATGACGAGGAGGTCGCAGTCGATCGTCTGGCCGTCGAGGGAGACGGAGCGAAGGTAGCCCCGACGGCCCTGGGCGACGATCTCGCGCGGGCGCTCGCGTCGGAGGTCGACGGCTCGCGCGACCTCCGTCCCCGCCGCCTGGAGCGTCTCGACGACTCGGAGCCCGCGCTCGTCGGCGGCGACGACGACCGCCCGGTCACCGGGCTTTACCGACCAGAGCCGGACGAGCCGCCGCACGGCGCCCGGGAGCATGACGCCGACGAGGTCGTTGCCCGGAAACAGGAGCGGCTGCTCGAGTGCCCCCGTCGCGACGATGATCCGCCCGGCCCGGAACCGGTAGAGGACGGAGCCGGCGTCGACCGGGACGAGGTTTCCCTCGTAGATTCCGATCGCCCGCGCCGGGGCGAGAACCTCGAAGCCGAGGGTGGCGGTCCCGCTCTCGCCGAGCTCGGGGCCCTCGTCGGCGAGGACGACCTTCTCGCCGCGCGCGGCGGCGGCCCTCGCGGCCTGGATCCCCGCACGGCCGCCTCCGACCACGAGGACGTCGACGTGGCGGTTCTCGCTGTCGAAGCGCCGAGCCCGCCGCGCGTGCTTGTCGACTCGCCCGAGGCCCGCGGCGCTCCGGAGGAAGCGCTCGAAGAGCGGCCACGCGCGCCGCGGCCGGATCATCGTCCGGTAGTAGAAGCCGACGGGGGTGAACGGCCCGCCGATCTTGTCCGTGACCGCCATCAGGTCGTACCCGAGCGATCCGCGCACGTTCTGCGCCGAGACGCGCGCCCCCTCGCGGAGCGGCTCCACGCAGACGCGGACGTTGGGGACGCCGTCGACCGTCATCAGGCAGTTCGGGCAGTGCCCCCCGCAGCAGAGGAGGCCGCGCGGTCGGTGGTACTTGAAGCTCCTCGAGAAGATGCGTTGTCCCTCGGCGTAGAGCGCCGAGCCGATCGTGTCGCCCTCGTAGCCGGAGACCCCGATGCCGTCGAAGCTGAAGCGGACCTCCCGGGCGCGGTCGATCCGCTCTCCTCTGCGCGCCGCGAGCCTCAATACGTCGGCGCGTCTCCGAGCGCGGGCGTCGCCTCGGGCCCCGGCGCCGCCTCCGTGACGAGCGGCCGCGGAAGCTCGGTCACGAGAACCTCGTTCGTGCGCGTGTCGCGCTCGGCTTGAAACCACGTCTGGCAGCCGAGCCGGTGGTACCACCACTCACGCTGCACGCCGGCCACGTTCCTTCGAAAGTAGAGGTAGGACGTGAGGTCGCGGAGCGACGGCGCGCCGGTCGGACGTACCGTGACCTCGCCCTGGTAGGCGAACTCGTTCACGTCGCGCGGGCCGCAGGTCGGGCAGCGAAGGAGAAACGACACTAGAGCGCTCCGTTTTGGCCCGGGATCCAGTCCGTCCCGGCGAGCGGGACGCGCGCCATCGCCGCCGCCTCGATCGTGAGCGCGACGAGGTCCTCGGGCTCGAGGTTGTGGACGTGGGACTTTCCGCACGCGCGGGCGAGCGTCTGCGTCTCGAGCGTCAGGACCCGGAGGTAGTTCGCGATCCGCCGACCGCCGACGAGGGGGTCGAAGCGCGCGGCGAGGTGGTCGTCCTGCGTCGAGATTCCGACCGGGTCGCGTCCCGCCTGCCAGTCGTCGTAGTAGCCCGATGCGCTTCCGATCTTGCGGTACTCGTCGTCGAACTCGGGGCTGTTGTCGCCCATCGCGATGAGGGCGGCCGTGCCGATCGAGACCGCGTCCGCGCCGAGGGCGAGCGCCTTCGCCACGTCGGCGCCCGTTCTGATCCCGCCGGACACGATGAGCTGCACCTTACGGTGCACGTCGAGCTCCTGCAGGGCGTCCACCGCGAGCCGGACGGCGGGGAGCGTCGGGATCCCGACGTGCTCGATGAAGACGTCTTGCGTCGCGGCCGTCCCGCCCTGCATGCCGTCGACGACGATCGCGTCCGCGCCCGCCTTGATCGCCAGCTGGACGTCGTAGTACGTCCGCGTCGCCCCGACCTTCACGAAGATCGGCTTCTCCCAGTCGGTGATCTCCCGCAGCTCGCCGATCTTGATCTCGAGGTCGTCGGGCCCCGTCCAGTCGGGGTGGCGCGAAGCACTTCGCTGGTCGATCCCCTGGGGCAGGTCGCGCATCGCGGCGACGCGGTCCGAGATCTTGTGGCCGAGGAGCATCCCGCCGCCCCCCGGCTTCGCGCCCTGGCCGACGACGACCTCGACCGCGTCCGCCTTGCGGAGGTCGTCCGGATTCATCCCGTAGCGGGAGGGGAGGAGCTGGTAGACGAGGGTGGCCGAGTGCTCGCGCTCCTCGGGCGTCATCCCGCCGTCACCCGTCGTCGTCGACGTTCCGACCTCGGTTGCCCCGCGGCCGAGCGCCTCCTTCGCCGGCGCTGAGAGGGCGCCGAAGCTCATCCCGGCGATCGTGACGGGGATCCGCAGGTGGAGGGGACTCTTGGCGAAGCGGGTGCCAAGCACGACGTCCGTGTCGCAGCGCTCGCGGTAGCCCTCGAGCGGGTAGCGCGAGACGCTCGCCCCGAGGAAGAGGAGGTCGTCGAAGTGCGGGAGGCGTCGCTTCGCCCCGAACCCTCGGATGTCGTAGATGCCCTCACGGGCGGCGCGCTGGATCTCGGCGATCACGTGCCGCGGGAAGAGGTGGGACTCGCGGAGCTCCCACGGGTGATGCGTATCGAGCGTCGCCATCAGTACTCGCCCGCGTGATCGACGTGGAAGTTGTACAGCCGCCGGGCGGACCCGTAGCGGCGAAACTCGCCGGCGTCGACGTCGTCGAGCCGCGCCCGCGCAAGGAGGTCACGAAGCTCCGCCAGGTGCTCGTCGCGAAGCTCCTTCTCGACGCAGTCGGCTCCGAGTCCCGCGACCTCACCCCGCACGTAGATCCGCGCCTCGTAGACGGAGTCGCCGAGCGCCTCGCCCGCGTCGCCGCAGACGACGAGCCGGCCGCGCTGAGCCATGAACCCGCCGACGTGCCCGATCGAGCCGCGGACGACGATGTCGACGCCCTTCATCGAGATTCCGCAGCGCGCGGCCGCGTCGCCGTGGACGACGACGAGGCCGCCCCTGCCCGTCGCGGCGGCCGACTGGCTCGCGTTTCCGTCCACGACCACGGTCCCCGACACCACGTTCTCCGCGAGGCCGGGGCCGGCGTTCCCATGCACCCGCACGGTCGCGCGCTTGTTCATCCCCGCGCAGTAGTAGCCGACGTGGCCTTCGATCTCGACCTCGATCTCGGCGTCGATCCCGCAGGCGACGGCGTGCGCGCCGTTCGGGTTGACTACGCGCCAGAGACGGGCGCCCGCCGCTTCCCCCGCCAGGTCGTGGAGGCGCTGGTTCAGTTCGCGAAGCGGGGTCGCGGCGAGATCGACGACCTCGACCGCCGTCTCGACGGCCTCGGTCGCGCTCACACGCGAGCGCGCTCCCACGCGTAGACGACGCCAGGGGCCGGCTCCCACTCGCGGGCCTCGGCGGCTCCGGGGAGGACGGCGATCGCGCGCCATTCGGACGCCATCGCCACCCACTCGTCCGTCTCGGCGATCACGGCGGGCTTGCAGGCGATCCGGTCGCGGAGAACGGCGAAGCCGTCGACCGTCCCGACGAGGAAGGTGTAGAAGCCGTCGAGGTCGTCGAGGCACGCCTCGAGCGCCTCCGTGAGCGACGAGCCCTCGTGGAGCCTCCAGGCGAGGTAGCCAGCGGCGACCTCCGTGTCGTTGTCGGTCTGGAACTCGATCCCCTCTCGACGCAGGCGCTCGCGCAGGCGGTTGTGGTTCGAGAGGGACCCGTTGTGCACGAGACAGAGGTCGAGCCCAGTCGAGAAGGGGTGGGAGGCCTCGGTCGTGACGCGGCTCTCCGTCGCCATCCTCGTGTGCCCGAGCGCGTGGGTCCCGTGGAAGTCCCCGAGCGCGAACTGGCGGACGAACTCCTCGGGTCGGCCCGTCTCCTTGTAGATCTCGATCGCCTGCCCCGCGCTCATCACCCGAACCTCGGGGTGGGCGCGCCTGACCCACGCCTCCGCCTCGGCCGCCTCCGCCTCGACCTCGAGGACGGCGTGGCTCGCGCGCACGCGTGGCTCGGACGCGCCGCCGAAGACGTTGCCGAGGTCGGCGGCGAGGCCGTCCCAATCGTAGAGGGGGTCGGCCGAGAAGAGGGTCAGCTTGCTCGCGCCCGGCGCGGCGGGATCCCGATAAACCGCGACGCCCGCGCTGTCGGGGCCGCGATCGCTCATCTGGGAGAGCATCGCGGCGAGGTGCTCGCCGAGCGACTCCTCGATCTCGGCCGTCTTCGCGAAGAGCCCGACGCACCCACACATATGTCATCACCTTACACGCGGCCGAAGCGGCTTCTGGCGGAGGGAAGCGAGAAATCAGACCGGCTCGTATGTCGAATTCCTACATACCGCGGGCCACGCCCCGCCCTCCTAGAACCGGGTCAGGTACTCGGCCACCTCCCACGGCGTCACCTGCTCGTGGTAGCGGTCCCACTCCTCGCGCTTCACGCGGATGAAGTAATCGACGTAGTCCTCGTCGCGCCCGCGGCCGAGCGCCTCGCGGAGGACGTCGTCGCCCTCGAGCTCGTACGTCGCCTCGAGGAGGTTGCGCGGCAGCGCCTGCAAGCCCCGCTCCGTCAGCTCGTCGTACGACCTCGCGTAGAGGTTCTCCGAGTTCGGCTCGCCCGCGTCGAGCCCCGAGTCGATCCCGTCCAGACCGGCCGCGAGCACGGCCGCCGCTGCGAGGTAGGGGTTGCAGGAGCCGTCGATCGTCCGGTCCTCGACTCGCCCGGGCCCGGGGATCCGGAGCATCTGCGTCCGGTTGTTGTACCCGTACGAGATCCAGACCGGCGACCAAGTCGCCCCGCTCGTCGTCGAGCCGAGCTTCAGCCTCTTGTAGGAG